>DAOVCM010000182.1 GCA_030670015.1 Candidatus Bathyarchaeota archaeon | reverse complement strand
AGGCCATTCGACTTTTGGCTTCCCTGGATCATGTTTACAGCTCCATTCCACATCCCCGTAGCTATCGTCTGCAGTAGGTTCGATTTCTGTACGCCTATCTTTTCACATTTCCCGAGGTTAGGGGAGATAATGTTTCCAGTTTCGAGCGTCTTATACTCTTACCTCGCTGCGTCATGGTTCATCTATTCATGGGATAGATGGATTTCTGAAGCTACATTAACTAAGCGCCGTCTTCTCCTCCTAATTCCCTTAGTAGCCACGGCGATTATTGTAGGCCCTACAATCATCTTCGTACCTCTATGGCGTTGGAAAATGAGCCATTCTATATCATCATTCTTTCTCGCATATTTCATCCTCACCTTCTACGCTATTTCCTGCTATGGCCTCTACAGGGTAGCTTTGAAGATGTACCTAAAAAAAATTAAAAATAGTTATGATAGTTCTTTGGGTTAATTATGATAGTCTAGCGGTGACTTCAAGATGTGTGTGGAAGTTTCTCTTGAGAACGCCGCTAACTTCACATTAAGTAGACATTACCTCATTGAGAAAGCCCCGAGAAACAACACCATTGATGTTGTGGGCGGCATCCTCGGCTTGAACGCTCAGGGAGCCCTGAACTTCCAACTCAGCCTCTGGAATAGGGTGGCTGACCTCGATCCAGGCCAAATACAGAATGCAATGTATAATGACAGAGGTCTCGTAAGGACCTGGCTCATGAGGAACACGGTCCACATAATCCCGGCTTTAAAACTTCCCTTATTTCGCAAAGCTTTGGAGCGCAGCCTCATGACAGAGTGGAACCGCTGGACCGTCAAGACGGGAAGTAAAGAGTCTCCATCATCGTGGGAGCCCCTCTATCCTAGGCTGCTCGGCATCCTCAAGGATGGACCACTCACGGTCAACCAGATGATGGAGAAGATGGGCTGGTCAGGAACTGATGCTCGTAGGAAGCTGAGTCGACTTGTCAGAGAGATGAGCCTCCGCGGCCTCATCTGCCACGCCGTATCCATGGGTCCTTGGTATCACAACACCCAGCATACTTTCGCCCGTGTAGACCGTTGGCTCTCAGATGTCGACGTCGAGCTCACATCTGATGAGGAAGCTGGATGTGACTTAGCTAAGATATACCTGAGGGCTTATGGACCAGCTTCTATCAGGGATTTCAGCTACTGGACGGGTATGAGGATGCGAGAAGCCAGACCTATCTTCGGCTCCATCTCAGATTCCCTCGCCGAGGTGACCATCAAAGATCATAAGGGTTCTTTCCTCATCTTAGAGGAGGACGTTCAGGCTCTCCTTGATACGGAGGAGAGCCGGGGGGTGGTTAGGCTGTTGCCGCAATTTGACGCTCTCATCATGGGCCACAAAGATAAGACAAGATTCATCGAACCTAAATTGAAAAAGGAGATCTTCCTACCAAGGGCAAATGTGGCGGCAACTATGTTGGTGGACGGACGGATACAGGGAATCTGGAAGATTAGAAAGGACAGAAAGTTCTGGAGGCTTCAGCTTTCACCTTTCAAGGATTTCAACCCTGAGGAAAAGAAGAATATAGAGGAGGAGGTCATGAGCCTTCAGAGGTTCACGAGTTTCGAGATTGAGACGAGTTGGAACTGAGTAGGCTAGATATTCTTTTTCTGCAAATGAGTATCAAACCATTTGATTATGTGTTCGTACCTCTTCTTCCTGATGCTGGGGTTTGCTAGGCTGCGGAATACGTGGCTTCCCTCCATGAATAGTACCAGCTGTGTTTCTTTGCCGAGATGTTTGAGTGCAGTGTAGAATACGATGGATTGGTCGATCCAGCATCGGTAGTCGTCATAGCTGTGGATGAACTGGACAGGTGTCTTTACATTAGGCGCATAGGTGAGAGGAGATTTCTCCTTGTATACGTCGTCTTTGGTCCAAGGGTCGCCGCCGAGCTGGTCAGGGGTGAAGTGGAATCCGATGTCAGAGGTTCCGTAGAACGAAGGCCAGTGGGAGATGCTGTTCTGGGAGACTGCCGCCTTGAACCTGTCGGTTTGAGTAATAATCCAGTTTGTCATAAAGCCGCCGTAGGAGAGACCTGTTACTCCCAGGCTTTCTGGGTTGATGAAGCGGTGGGTGGCTACTACATGGTCTATAGCCTCCATTATGTCATTGTAGTCTCTCGTTCCGTAGATGCCCCTAATATCGGCGAACTCCTGACTGTAGCCATCACTCCCACGTGGGTTCAGATAGATGACTACGTACCCCTCTGCGGCATACAGCTGGTGCTCGAACATGAATGAGTCGCCATACTTACTCTTCGGTCCACCGTGAACATCGAGGATTACCGAACATTTCTCTCCATCCTTCAAACCATACGGCTTCAGGATCCACCCCTCGACGCTCTGACCGTCGCTCGCTTCGAATTTAAAATGCTCTGGCACGCTAAGGCTGAGTCTTGAAAGAAGTTCATCGTTAAACTTCGATATGCGTCTCTCCCCCTTCTCGTCACTTACCCAGACCTCAGCTGGCTCAGTTCCCCTCACTCTTGTGTACGCTACCACACTCTCCTTTACGGAGAACTCCTCCAGAGAAAAGTCTCCCGTTACAACGGGTTCAATCCTATTGTCCTCGATGTTGATTCTGAAGAGGTTGAAGCGCCCTCCGTCGGATACTGGAAAATATACCTTGTCTTGGTCCCAGATTGGAGCGGGGATGCTGGCGAAGGGGCTCCTCAGGTCGTAATATGCTCTACGGGAGCAGCCCAAATCAAGGTTTTTGGTCATATTCTCAGCATCTCCTCCGTTTTTAGGAAGCATCCAAACTGTTGTATGTGTGGTGTAACCCCTGCTTAGGTCGCTCCCTAGGAAAGCGAGGTTGTTATCATCGGGTGCCCAGCAGATGGAATCCACGGAAAACCCTTCTGTGAGTTTTATGTGTTCGTCTGTTTTCAGGTCGAGCAGATAGATGTCCATACTCCAAGGGTTGAGGTCGTCGCATGAAGCGGAGTATGCGATCATCTGACCATTGTTAGATGGTGAGGCGCAGGTCACATTTTTCTCCCCTTCGGTTAGCCTCCTGACTACGCCTGAGTCAACGTCGACAACGTGCAGGTGCTTCCGCTTGTAGTATGTGAAGCCAGCAGCATTGAACCAGATTGGTATCCTATCGATGACCCTTACATCCTTCTCATCCTCCCCTATACTTGAAATAAAGAAGACTTTCCTCCCGTCACTGCTCCACTTGGGCTGCTCGATGTCTGTCTCCATCCTGAGAACGAGCCGTGATTCACCTCCGTCAGCAGGAGAAACCCAGAGGCCACTCCCTTTCTCACCTTCATTCTGCCCCCTATCAGAGAT
>DAOVCM010000230.1 GCA_030670015.1 Candidatus Bathyarchaeota archaeon | reverse complement strand
GATGTTGAAGATGCTGAAGATGATTATCATGATATTGAAAAGAGGGAAAGAAATCCAATTGCTAGCGGTGAGATAACTAAAAAGCAGGGTTACTTATTCAGTTTTTTTCTTCTATCTGTTGGTTTATTTTTACTAATATTTATAAGCCCCCTTGTTTTTTTCCTTGGTTTAATCTTTGCTTTTATAGGATTTTTTTATTCCTGGAAGTCTTTAAGATTGAAATCCATACCCGTTTTAGATTTGATTTCACACGTATTTTTTTTGGGAGTTCTTCAATTTCTCATAACATACTTGGCTTTCCGCCCTCTTGACTTATTAGTTACCCCCTTCTTAATGATCGTTATCCCTTTTTCAGTGATGAATGAGGTTCTGGGAGAATTAAAGGACTTAGACGTTGATAAAAAAACAAACATAAATAACACAATTCAAAAATTTAAAGGATTGAATATAAAAATGTTCTTTATTACTTTAGTTATAATAGTAATTATTGGGTTTTCCATCATTATTTTCACTATTCCACCGGAATACAAGATTATCAATATTTCAATTTCTTTATTTTTAGGTATTGTAGCAATCTTTAGATTGAAGGTACGGACACCGAGTGACACGTAAGCAGAATGAGGGGTATACACGTCAAATAGGTCATAATAGTCTAAAGATCTAACTGCTCAACCATCTCAGATCGAAGCGCGCGCTTAAACACGATGTTAAATAGGTATCTCAAGAAAAAAAGTGAATTATTGGATTCACCCGCGCGCAAGGTGAGAGGGGCAAGTTCCTTATCATGGACATGAAGACAGAATACTCTAGAAGTTCATGAGTTATCTCCAAAAAAAACATTTATAGGACATTGTATGAACTGAAATCATGATAATCTGCGTTCACAAGAGATTTCAGAGGGATGCGAGGGCCAGTCTGGTCATCGTTTTGTTCTCTATGATACTGATCGGCTTAACTATAGGAATTCAAAATGTTGGTGCATCCTCCTTCGCTTCTGATTCTGAGAACATCTCCAAAGATGAAGCCTCAGACTCAGTATACATTATGAATGCTGGCTCACCTCCATCCGGTGAATGGCACCTTCTGGGGACTGATCCAGATGAAGGAAATGGGACGAATTTGAGATATCTATTTTGGCAGTCAAGTAATGATACTCTCTACTTCAAGGTGGTGCACTGGAGAGCTTGGATAACAATTAATGATGTTGACACCGGTATTTTCTTAGACGTCGATCAAGATCCTGCAACCGGTTGCCCTGACGGATTCTATCCAGGGCAGAATAATGATATGGGTGCGGAATTTTTGATCTTAGTAGGCTTTGAGGGAACAGAGGTGTGGTGGTGGAATGATACTATGTGGGATGTGACAAACCCTATTCCCCTAGCATACTTAGATGCACCTAACGGCACTGATACGTTTATCGTCGGCGTGTACCTTGCAGATCTCGGGTTATCGCACAAACCATGTATCGATGTTTCGGTTGCAGAACCAATGTCGGAATGGGATTGGCTGCCAGATTCGGGGCACTTCACTATATGTTTGAGGAGGGCAGTTGGAGGAATAATTGTTCCAGTGAACAACTTCGATTATATCCCACGTTCGGTCGGATTAATTGGACTCATCTTCATCGTTCCCATAGTAAGTATCCTAAGAAAACGAACTCATACAGATAATTAGACATGTGCGCGTTTGAGGTGGATTCAATTAAGTAGGTTAAAGGAAAGGTCAACATGCACTCCATCGAATCAATAACTCATAATTATTGAATTGGCTTGCACGATTAATGACCTTTGAGATGTTGTATTCAATTTGAATTGACGTATGCGCTTCAAACCTCTTGTTTCTCTCCTGGGATTACCTTGACATCAAGGTATAGATGGCGCCGTTTCCGCGATTGACTCTTTCGGTGAGGCGTTTATCAAACATCATATGGACGGAAGTAGGGTCCAAAATCATTTTCATCAAATTTATCTAGAAAAAGATAATTATCCTCCGACATAGTGGTGAGTTCAGGTTCTAACAACTTGTAGCTACATCTTCAACGGATCCGCGGGGTCATAGGTCTTATTAGACGTGTGGATAATCCCATCTCCGGGGAGTTTGTAATGGGAAAGGCTGAGACTCACGTTGATGTGTCCGAGACAGTAGAGCTCCTGAAGCATCTGGTCAGGATTAACTCGGTCAACCCTACTCTGGTAGAGGGGGCACCTGGGGAAGGGGAGATCGCCGAGTACATAGCGGAGTTCATGAGGGGCATCGGTCTCAAGACCCGTATCGAGGAAGTGAAGCCAAGACGTCCCAACGTCATAGGCGTCCTCAAGGGGTCAAGCACTGGGCCTACGCTGATGCTGAACGGCCATATGGATACTGTGGGCATAGACTACATGGAGATCGACCCACTTGACCCTGTCGTAAAGGATGGCAGGATGTATGGCCGAGGCACGTACGACATGAAGGGAGGCCTCGCCGCCATTCTTTCTGCTACTAAGGCAGTGGTGGACTCGGGTGCTGACTTAAATGGGGATGTGGTCGTTGCGGCGGTCTGCGACGAGGAGTACGCTAGCATCGGCACCGAAAAGCTCGTGGAGGAGGTGAAGGCGGATGCAGCGATCGTCGGTGAGCCGACAGGTCTCCAGATCCTCGTCGCCCACAAGGGCTTCGCGTGGATCGACGTTGAGACGCGGGGCGTTGCAGCCCACGGCAGCCTTTGGGAGGTAGGCGTCGACGCGATAGCTAAGATGGGGAAGGT
>DAOVCM010000136.1 GCA_030670015.1 Candidatus Bathyarchaeota archaeon | reverse complement strand
AGGTTCATGCGGCTTCCCGCTTTCCCTACTGGCGAAATCTGACGAGAGAGATTTGAAAGCATTGCCTGCGTGTTGAGATGGATTCTCAATGCGAGATGAGCGACCTTTGCATATCTCTTTTTCTGCTCAATGACCATGTGTAAAACGCCTTCAGGCTCTTATTTAAGAATGTCATAGAGAAATTTCACTAGTTTGGCTTCGATAATCAAGAGATGTCTTTGAATAGAAGTGGATAATCCACCTCAATCTAGGTTAACAAGAAAATCGTCAGAACTCTTGCCTTCTGTTTATTGAATAGGTTTATCCGTTTGACTTGCGTGCGCAACTAAATATGTTTATTGTCAAATATTAACCTTAATTGGAACGAATCCCCAATAAAATCCAAGGAAAAAAGATAAAAAAACGTCAATTTGTTCGCTCTATACCTTGAACTCCCGTTAAAAAAGATAAGAGGTATCTCTTCCCCTGTCCTTGGTTCCTAATCAAACCTGTGTGGGTCGAAGGGCTTGAGCAGTGGATCAGTGCTCCCACTGATGATGGAAGCTGCCAGAAGTCGACCCACTATTGGCGCCAGGTTTATTCCGTAATCGTAGTGGCCGCAGGTGATATAGAGTCCGTCATCGAGGGAGCCTACAATGGGTTTCATGTCAGGCGTCTTATCGCATATTCCCGTCCACTGTCTGATGATCCTGATGTGCCTGAAGGAGGGGATCATCGGAACGGTCTCATCGGCGAAGCTGTTTAGGAACTCAGATGTGGTCTCGGAGAGGTCAAAGCCTGGAGACATGTATCCCAAGGTTCCTAGAATCTCACCACGCATGGTCTGGGCTGTCTGATAATCCATTGAGAGCCTCTCGATAGCGGGGCCCAAGAAAGGACGCATAGCCTCGCTGATGAGCACCTCCTTCCTCATCGGGGTGAGAGGAACCTTGAAGCCAAGCTGCTCAGAGAGCTCGGATGAGTGGGCGGCACATGCTATCACCACGTTTTCAGCCTCATATTCCCCTTTCTCGGCTTCGATCTTGTAGTTTCCCTCTGATTTCCTGATGGTCTTTACCTTATTCTGCTTTTCAACGGTTCCCTTCATCTTCTTGATGGACTCAACATAAGCCCAGACGACTCCGAAAGGATGTGCCATTGCCTCCTTTGGGGAGTAGAAGCCTCCAAGTATACTGCTGGCGTCTATGTAAGGCCATTTTCTGTTTATCTCCTCAGGGCTGAGAAAATCGTCTCTCAAACCGAGGCTGTGGAAATGGGATTGATATTCCTTCAGCTGCTTCAGTTCTTCCTCATTCTTCGCAACAACGAGACAGCCACTTTTCCTGTAGAAGGTGTTGATCCCAGTCTCGCTGGATAGGCTGCCGTGGAGCTGTAGTCCTCTCTGGGCGATTCTGATCAGGTCCTCGTTGCCGTTCCCCATAGCATGGGGGATGCGCTCTTTGAGGATTCCCATGTTCCTGCCTGTGGAGCCTGCGTTGAGGTAGTCTCCTTCCAAAACGATGGTCCTTATCCCCTTTTTAAGGAGGTTGTAGCCGACGCTGAGCCCCATGGCTCCTCCGCCTATAACCAATGTGTCGACTTTTACAGACATGGCATGTCACTTCAGGATCTTTATCGCCCTAACCTCGTAGGACAGCTCGGGGTCGTCCATCTCTACTGTAACAACCCAGCGCGGGTACGCGTCTCCCTTTGCTTGGTAGGTAGGTATAACTATCTTCCCCTCTCCCACTACCTTTCCAGATCTGTCCATGAGCTGGGCTCTGTCTCCGACTTTAGGCTCTGGAATGAGTTCATAGGGCATCGTAACATACCCTTTGTCATCCTTTATTTGTTGAAGGAAGATAGACAACCCAGGGCATACAGCCACACACATGGTGCAGCCCGTGCACTTGTCCCAATCCACGACTGCTGGGGTGCACAGCCCCTCCTTGCGTATAGCATCCACTCGACAGACAACGGCGCATGGGTTGCACGGTATCTCCTCCGTACACTCTATTATGGCTACACGCTTCTCCCTTACCTTCTCCTCCGGTGGGAGGACATTCAGTTGCTCCAGCTCTTCTCTCGTGTTGTATCCTCTTTGAACTGCGCTTAGCTCATCCTGTGACATAGCTAGTTCAGCACCTCCTCTATGTTATCCACTGTAATTTCCTGAAGGGCGGCTTTTAGACCTGTGCTGAATGGGGACCCCCGGTCCTCCTCCAGCGCGTGTTCGTATTCGGCGATCTTTTCCGGAACTGATTCATCTGCGTAGCCGAGGGCCTGCGTTACGTAGAGGCCCGCCAACCGACCCTCCAGAACCGCTGTCGTTGCCTCCTCGATGCTGCCGCAGTCTCCTGCAATGTATGCGTCCTTGGTGAAGCGGAACTGCTTGTCCCTGATCGGTACGAAACCTCCGAGTTGACGGACGTTGACCATCTTGGGGTTGAAAAGCTGGACTAGGTCATACGCGGGGTTGAGGCCCACCCCTATACATATGAAGTCACAGTCAATTTTCCTCTCGCTACCTGGAACTGGCGTGTAATCTGTGTTTAGCTTGGTGACTATGGCGCCTTCAACCTTCTTCTTGCCTAGGGCCTTCACTATCGTATGCCTTGTTACCACCGGAACTCCGTGTCTCTGGATCTTGGCAGCGTGAACAAAGTAGCCCCTCACACGCCTGAAGCTTGGGGCGAAGACGCCGGCGACCTCTACTCCAGCCTGTAAGAGGTGGTATGCAACGATGAGGGCTACATTGCCGGTACCTAGTAACATGCCTCTATTCCCAGGTTTGATGCCGTAAACGTTGAGGAGTGTCTGCACACCTCCCGCACCGTAGACCCCGGGCAGGTCGTTATTATCGAAGACGAGGGTCTTCTCGTAAGCCCCAGTTGAGACGAGGTATTTTTTTGCCTTCACCTTCAATGTTGTGTTGCCCGAGCCCGACATTAACATGGTGTTCTCGGACGGGTAGTAGCCAACAGCACTGGTTTCGGTGAGGACCTTGACCGTTTCCAACTCCGAGATTTGGTCCACCATTTCCTCGCCTAGTTTGAAACCTCGCTTGCCCGCGGCGTACTTAACATCGCTGAAGAATGTGTGAGTCTGTTTGAGCAGCTGTCCACCGAGCTTTTCCTTGTCGTCGATAATTAACGTATCCACGCCTCGTTGTCCTGCCTCGATCGCGGCTGACATGCCGGCTGGACCTCCTCCAATGATCAGAAACTCGGTGGAGATTTCTCCTTGGCTTCCCTCTGTTTTCGGTATAGTGTCTTTTTGTACTTTCGTTGGGATGGAGCCTAATCCCGTGAACTGCCGCATGATTTTCATAGCTGGCTTGTAGATGATACCTGGCTTGGTGAACAGCTTCATGTAGACCTGGGGCGGGAGCTTCATCAAGTTGAGGAAGGGAGAGGCCCAGTCAGCTAGAGTTTTCTGTCGCTTCACGCGCATACCGTCTTTAACCATTGTTACGCATGTTCTCACATTTGGGACGCCGTCTACCTCCATCATGCACGCAGAGCAGCGTCCGATCGCGCAGAAGAAGCCTCTAGGTCTGCGATATTTTATACTCTTGCTGAACTCCCTTAACCCACTAGCAAATAACGCTGCTGCAACTGTCTCGTTCTCGTATGCTTTTATGGGGGTCCCGTCTAGGTAGATGGTGAACTCTTTCCCTCTGTCAAATTCGAGGATAGGATGTTTGTAAATCCTCCAGTCTTCCATAAGTCTCACTGTCTCAAGTTTCCTTTGCCTTGACCCTGACCAAGCTTCCAAGGGTGATAGGATCTATCGGAGCCCTTATCTTAGTGGTCTCTGGAACCTTTTTACCTGTCTTCCTCTCAAGTATGGCTAATGCCAGTGCCATGCACGTCTTTCCCTGACAGTGACCTGTGGTTATCCCCGTTATCCGTTTGAGAGTCTCAAAATCATCGTAACCGGCATCAATTGCTGACTCGATATCCGACTCGGTTACATCATGACAGCGACAAACAATTTTTTTCATGGACTCC
>DAOVCM010000221.1 GCA_030670015.1 Candidatus Bathyarchaeota archaeon | reverse complement strand
CCCTCTCCTTCTCCGCCGATGTACAATGGAAGTCTTCCGTCCCACTCCTCCAGCCATTTGTATTGAGCATACTCTGGATTCATTTGAGAAGTGATAAACTGAATTGCCTCTGCTGTGGCGTTAGCCTCGATAAGCATCGCCTGCGCTTCAGCCCGCGTAGCAATCAACAACGCTTCCGCCTCGCCCTCAGCCCTCGCGATGGTGGCGTTCTTCTCGGCCTCCGCCTGGATAATCTGTTGCTGCGCCTCGTATCGGATCTGCTCCAGCTTATTCTTGGCTTCTAGAGCAGACTGCTCTGCGGTAACCTTGGCCTCGATGGCGTCGTTGAAGGATTGACTGAACTGGAAATCTGTAAAAGCGACCGCGAGTAAATCGATTCCGAACACCCTCAACCGCTCGTCGAGAATGTCATCAAACGTCGCCTTCAGATCCGCTCTCTTGGTGATCAACTCCTCGGCGGTGAACAGCGCTGTAGTTGCTTTGAGACTCTCCTCGATGTTCGGCTTGATCACCTTATCAGCGTAGTCGTGGCGAAGAGTTCGGTATATCTCCATAACCTTGCTCGGATCCAACTTATAGTTCACAGCGACGGTGGTGGTGACCTGTTGAAGATCCTTTGACGCCGTCGCCTCTGAAGACTCTGCCTTCTGGATCTGGACAGTCATCATCACAACCGTTTGCGTTATCGGCATCTTAAAGTGTAGACCCTCGTCGAAGATGCCGGTGGGCTTCCCCCACGTTAGAACAACCCCCCGATACCCTGCAGGAACAGTCACATAGACTCCTCCGAATACGGTTGCTGCCACGACAGCTATGACGAGAACCCCCACTATAATGGGGATGTAATTTTTCGGGAATCTTGTTGGGAAACGTTGTTCTTCATACACTCTCATTAACCTCCTTTCTTTACTCGTGACGCGCACGCTCACGGGAATCCTCGCACCTTTTAGCAGTTCAGCCTTAAAAGCTTATAGTGATATACGGCTTCGATGAGGCGGTCATTCGTTTCAATTTTATGTAGTAATGATCTCACCGGTAGTCTAATTTAGACGCACACAAAGATCGGACCGATGAGATCATCACAAATTTTTGCAAATCATGTAATTTCCGACCACACCCCCATAAACGTTAAACTAATTGACCACTTAGTAAACGTAGACCCAACCTAATCCAATTTCTCGAACAGTAGCATGGGAGAACCGACCTCCTTCATTCTTTCCTCAAGGTTATTGAGGCCGTTCTCCCAGATAAACCATGAAACCTTGTTAGACCCTCCGACCACGTTGAAATACCAACACATAACGTGAAAATGAATTAAAACCATTTTACACCAATTATTGAATTCGTCATGCGCTCTCTTTAAAAGGTTAGAATAATTCAAATCACTCAGTACATAATCCTGCAGTCCGCAAAGTAGGGTGAGACCAGCGCCCTGAACCCCTCAAGTTCGCTCCTGCTGTACAGCTCTATTTCGGAGTACTCGGGGTAGAGGTTTTTCTCAGGCCTGAACTGCTGTATGACGTATCTCTTCGAGCCTACGAGGAGCTTGGCGATCTCCTCGAGGTCCCGGGCTTCTATGATGCCGGGGACGACGGTGGTACGGAACTCGTAGTCGATCCCTCCTCTCCTGAGCAGCTTAATGCTCTCCTCGACGGCTTTGATGTCGACTTTATGATTTACCACCTGAGGGTAGCGGTCGAGGGGAGCCTTGATGTCCATCGCGATGTAGTCGAGGACCTTCTCCTCCATCATCTTCCTTATGCGTCTCGGCCTCGTTCCGTTTGTGTCGAGCTTTACTTTGTAGCCCAGAGACTTGACCTTGCTAGCGAATAGGAGGATTCCGTTGTGAAGGGTGGGTTCGCCGCCCCCTATGCAGAGGCCTGTGAGGTAGCCCTTAACCCTGTATAGGTGGTTGAGGACATCTCTCTCGTGAATCCATTCCTTTTCCAAGTAGTCAAAGATGATCTCTCTGTTATCGCAGTATCTGCAGCGGAAGTTGCAACCAGGGACAACCACCTTGGCGCAGAGTCGGCCAGGGTAATCCCTCAGACTCAGTCTCTGTAGAATGACGATGGGCAACATCCGTCGCTCCCATCTCCTCTTCCGCTCGAACCGCTTCTTCGACACTCCAAGTCCTTCCAGAGTTTACGTATTGAGGGGTGAGGAACCCTAGTTTAAACGTATTCACACACGCAAAAAGAAATGCTGTGTTCTTGGCCCACCTACATGGGCGCAAGCCAACGCACCCACGTGACTTACGCTATTTTTTTAAAAGGAGTTCTATATCCCATTGCCACCAATCTATCGTGTATAACACTCTTCATTTTTCCCATACCTTCACCTGTCCTAGCACTGACAGGAAAGACGTGATCCGATACTGCCGTGAGATATCCTAAACCCATCCTACTTTTCAATTCAGCTAAACTAGCTTCCAGTTCCAAGCGACCCGCCTTATCAATCTTGTTTGCAGCTACTATTGGATGCTCATCCAGCGTCTCCTGTAAGAACCGAATCATCTCGACGTCCAAGGAGAGGAACCCTTTATCCTCCAGGCGTTGTGTGACCTCTCGGAACGTAGATATGTCCAGAACGTGGACAGCCAGGGCTATGTACTCTGCGTTTGACTCCAGGAACTCCAGTATCTGGTCCTTCACCTTATCCTCCAGACTCCTTGAAGCTCCCGTCATCCTACCGTATCCCGGCATATCAACCAGAGTAAGCCCCTTGGACAGGCTATACTTGGAGATCCGTTTGGTTGTCCCTGGTTGCTTGCCCGAGGCTACCTTTAATCTGGTTATCTCTCTGATGATAC
>DAOVCM010000079.1 GCA_030670015.1 Candidatus Bathyarchaeota archaeon | reverse complement strand
ATCAACGCCGTTGAGATGCCTAGGAATTTTAGGATCTAGAAGAACTACTCCGCATAGACCCACCTTGGACTTATTCAAATCGCTCGTGACCGCTGAGTTTGAGGGAGCCCTCCCACATCTGATTGAGTTTTACTAGGGGTGTAGACTCCTCTCCCCCCTTTTGTCTAAAGATCGATGGAACCAGTAGTACCCATCTTAGTATAAGCGATTACGCCGTTCTCCACCCTTCTACACGCTTTGACTAGTCTGCCCCGTTCAAGGCTACCCGTAGACAGAAGACCCACTCTAACCCTTTGACAAGCACCGACACCAAAATACTCAAGAGCGGCTTCGAAAAATCAAGATAAAAATCGAACACAGATTTAGTAGGGAGGGAAAGATGAGGGGGCCTCATATGTACCCCTTGACCAGCATGTATGCGCCCCCAAACATTCACTGGTTTGTGTGAACCCATAGAGCCCTACTACTTGTACGTTCATCTTCTCATATACACCCGTCTAGACCCCCCCGCGCGCATAGAGGGGGGAGGGGGGTAGACTAAACGCAAAGGAATAAAGGTCCCCTGCGCAAAAGGCTTAAAAATCTACGTCGGATGGAGATCGAAGCCGTACAAAAAACGACGTCTCTATTTAAAGAAGCCGTACAGTGGACGGGAATAGCGGCGGCGAAATACTGGAAGGAAAAAAAGAGATGTGATAAGGAACCTCATGTATTGGAAGGCACCGGACCTACTACATATTCAGCAGCGTCTAACTACATCGACGCGGTGACCCTACAACTATACAACCGATAAAGGGGGAGATCAGGTGACTCACATAAGGCATTCACGGAACCGAAGAAGTTCACATATCTGCCGTGAATTTCAAAGGCGCTTTTATACGTCTGATCTCTCTACAGTCATGATATCAGAATGGAACTCCTCCCCTTCCTACTGGTAGTCACCTCAGCTTTTTCCCACGCATCCTGGAACGTGCTAGCGAAGGAGAGCTCCGACAAAGAGACCATCATGTGGCTAATGACCTTCACATCACTATTCACCATGTTCCCCGTCTTCTTCATCCTAATCCCAAAATGGGAACTACCTGTAACCACAATACCTTTCCTCCTCGTAAGTGGCTTCGCAGAGACCCTTTACTTCATTTCCCTGGGAAACGCATATGAGCTGGGAGACCTATCCGTCGTTTACCCCCTGGCACGGTCCTCACCCCTCTTCCTAACAGTGCTAGCCGTACTCTTCCTAGGAGAAAAAATATCACCCTGGGGAGTTATCGGCATACTCCTCATGGTCCTAGGAGTCTACACGATCCACCTGAAAAGCCTCTCACCGGACGACCTCCTGATGCCTTTCAGGTCCCTCAGGAGCCGCGCATCCCAGTTCGCCCTCCTCACCGCCCTCTGGACGACCATCTACTCCTTGTCCGACAAGATGGGAGTATCCACCGTGGATCCCCTCATCTACGCCTTCTGGTTAGAAATTTTCATACTGATCTTCCTCACACCATATGTACTCTGGAGACGGGGTTGGAGGAGGGTGATCCTAGAGTGGAAGGACTCAAAGGTCAAGGTGACTATCGGAGGATTCCTCATGAGGTTCGGTTACGTCCTTGTACTTGTTGCCATGAGCCTAGTCCAGGTTAGCTATATTCTAGCGCTGAGGCAGCTGAGTGTCGTTCTTGGCGCCGCTGCCGGTGTACTCATCCTCCGAGAAAAATACGGTCGTATACGCCTGTTAAGCTCCATAATCATATTCATAGGCGTCTACATCCTCGGCGTCCTAGCCTAACCCTCCCTAGTGCGGTATCAAGGCAAAAGGTATTATGAGAGATCCTTCTGATCTACACCGATCTATGATGAGAATGATCTTCAACAACCCTTTCAGGGCTGAAGGTAAATGGTTCAAGGGAAACCTTCACACCCATTCGCTGAACTCCGACGGCCACAGGTCAGTCGAACAATTGGTCACCCGATACAAAGATACCGGCTACGACTTCCTATCAATAACGGACCACGGGAAACTAACAGACACAAGAAAGCTATCCACACCCAGTTTCCTTCTCCTCCCCGGGGAGGAAATCTGCGTAGGATCCTCTGAGGGGGGTAGATTAATCCATATAGTCGGCATCAACATACAAGGCCAAATTCCCGTCAATGACTTAGACAAGGAAGGAGACCCCCAGATAGTCATCGACCTCATCCGTGAGCTTGGAGGCGTAGCGGTGGTAGCCCACCCCTACTGGTCTGGCCTCAACCTCAACGACGTAAAAGGGCTAAAGGGCTACCTCGGGGTAGAGGTGTACAACTCAACATGCGACTTCGCGATAAACCGAGGTCTTTCGAATGTACACTGGGACAATCTCCTAGTATCCGGGAAGCGTATATACGGCTTCGCAGTGGACGACGCTCACAACATGAAGAGGAAATATCTTCCGGATGATTCCTGCTGTGCCTGGATAAATGTGAAGGCAGAGAGCTTAACAGGGGACGACATCATGAACAGCATTCAAAAGGGATTATATTACTCAAGCAACGGCCCCGAGATAAAAGACATAGAAATCAAACAGGATCAGATCAAAGTGTCAACATCTCCTGTTAGGACCATAAGCTTCGTCTCAAACGGAGGACTCGGCCAGAAAAACACTTCTGAGACAGGCTATCTCGATGAGGCTGTTTACAGCCTGAAGGGAAGAGAAATATACGTCAGGATCGAAGCCTCCGATCAAAAAGGACTGACTGCCTGGTCCAACCCAGTCTTCCTTGAACCCTGAGATGATATGTATCCCGTCTCACTATCAGATCAAGCGATTTAAATCAGTCCACCTTCTTTCAATGAATACATTATGAGGTCGGTGCGCGCGTAGGATGGGTTGAGCATTGTCATTCAGACGTTTAATATTAATCACCGGGATGACGGGTTCAGGAAAAACCACCCTGGCAGGGCTATTTAAAATACATGGATACAGGGTCCTCACAATGGGCGATGTCATACGGGATATGGCCAAGGAGAAAGGGCTCGATCCTACTTCATCCAACCTAGGCTCCCTCGCCACGAAGATCCGTGAAAGGGGAGGCGACGTAGCCGTGGCGCGTAGATGCGTCCAAAAGCTACAAAAGATCAAGGACAACAAGGGGGTGGTAGACGGGATAAGGAGCATAGCGGAAGTAAATTTATTCAGGAACTCCTTCAACGTTGACCTTATTGCGGTCCACGCGTCCCCTGAAACGCGTTACAGCCGACTCAGAGTTCGGAAGAGAACCGACGATCCCATTGATAGAGAAGCCTTCCGAAAGCGTGATGAGCGAGAACTCGGCTTCAGCCTGGGCTGGGCTATATCCATGGCAGATCACATGATCGTGAACGAGGGCACCTTCAAGGAGCTAGAGGTTGCGTTCGAGGGCTTGATAGACCGGTTGGATGAAGAGTGATGGATGTCGAGGTGACTGTCAGGACTACAGTAAATTCCACAGAGTGTATTGAGAAGGTGGAGAGGGCAGTAAGGAATGTACTGGGTGAAATTAGGCTGGAAAGTATAAACCAAGGAGATGTCATCATTTTAGAGAGTCGCTCTAAAGGTCTCGAAGCCCTCAGCCACTTAAGGGATCTTCTCAGGAGGATGAGAATAAGAGATGCAGCGCACGCCCTTTTCACCAAGAACGCACAGGAAAACATTCTCTCCTTCGGTTTAAACAAACAGGCCGCTTATACCAGCCGCATCTCTTTTTCACATTCAAGAGAAGCACCTCTAGGCCCAATCCAAATAACATTAGAGGGCGACGCTGCCTCAGCCATCAGATTCCTATGCAAATAGAATACACATACACCTATCCGTCACTTTTTCTAAGTCAACGCCCATTTTAGCAGGAAACGGGTAGATAAAATTCTAACCTTTCAACAGAATTATCCTGATTCATTCATAATAAAATATTTCCACAGGTAATGTAGTTATGTAGTATAGACTAAACCCAGTAAACATTTACTTTACGCAATCTCCCAGAAAAAGATATATACCTTAATGGGGTCCTCAAAAGGATGTGATAAGAAAATGGCAAAATTAACACCATGGGAATCACAACTGATCAACGTGAAGAACACCTGCGACCTCATGGGCCTTGAACCAGCGGTCTACGAGGTCATCAGCCACCCCAAAGCCATCCTCGAGGTAGCACTACCCCTAAAGATGGACGACGGCACAGTCAAGACCTTCACCGGCGTCAGGATCCACCACAACGACGCTCGTGGCCCCACAAAAGGAGGCATCCGGTACCATCCACACCTCGACATGGATACCGAGATGGCCCTCGCAGCATGGATGACATGGAAGAATGCAGTCGCAAACCTACCTTATGGAGGAGCCAAAGGCGGAATCAATTGCGATCCCAAAATTCTGTCAATGGGTGAGTTAGAGCGGCTCACAAGAATGTACGCTAGCTCGATAGCACATTTTGTTGGCGTCGACCTCGATATCCCCGCGCCCGATGTGGGTACCAACGCACAGATCATGGCGTGGTTCGTGGATGAATACTACAAGCTCTTAGGTAGGATCACCCCCGGCGTGATCACCGCCAAGCCCATTAGTCTCGGAGGTTCACTAGGCAGGTCAACTGCCACGGGCAGAGGCTGCTATTTCGTGACTATCGAAGCCTCTAAGGTGTATGACATACCCATAAAAGGCTCCAAAGTCGCAATACAGGGATTCGGTAACGTAGCTAAAAGTGCAGCCTTCAACTTCCACAACGCCGGTGCTAAGATCGTCGCTGTGAGCGATTCTCGTGGAGGAGTATACAATAAGGAAGGCATAAACCCGTACAAGTTGAAGGACTACAAAGACAAGAATGGGAAAGTGTCAGGGTACCCCGGTTGTAAGGAGATAGGGTCCATTGGTCCATTGACGGCTGAATGCGACATCCTTGTCCCTGCAGCATTGCAGAACGCGCTCACCGGTGAAAACGCTGGTGATGTGAAGGCTAAACTTATCATCGAGGGCGCAAACGGTCCTACACTTCCCGAAGCTGACAAGATTATGGAAGGGAAGGGTATCATTGTGGTCCCAGACATATGTGCCAACGCGGGCGGCGTCACCGTCAGTTACTTCGAGTGGGTCCAGAACAGACAGGGATACTACTGGACAGAGGATGAGGTCGACCAGCGCCTAGAGCGAGTTATGAAGAAGGCGTTCAAAGACCTTAAGGAACAATCTGACAAATACGATGTACCCTTACGGACCGGAGCATATGCCCTCGCCATTGGCAGGGTAGCAGAAGCAATGCGGTTCCTCGGACGTATCTAACCCCATTTTTTAAAGGGGAGTCCATGAAAAAAATTGTTTGTCGCTGTCATGATGTAACCGAGTCGGATATCGAGTCAGCAATTGATGCCGGTTACGATGATTTTGAGACTCTCAAACGGATAACGGGGATAACCACAGGTCACTGTCAGGGAAAGAC
>DAOVCM010000246.1 GCA_030670015.1 Candidatus Bathyarchaeota archaeon | reverse complement strand
GAACTTCAATCTCCAGACACCGAGTAGATATCAGAAAGCATTCTATTTACCAATTACGATTGGTAATGTTTCCTGTGCGCTGCTCACACCTGTTTATTCTTCAATCTAAATATCTCTCGGTAAATCTCATCCCATCTGCCTCCCTCGATCTTTTCATATATCTCCTTCATGACCTCACGGAAGGCCCTCTTCTGAGATTCATCATCATATTTGAAGTATATCAAGGATAGATCCTCCCATATTTCCTCCTTGTTCTCCTCGATGTCGAACTCCTTCGGAGGCAAGATTTTTGATATCATCCCTCTGACTTTTTCCGTAGCCTTCTCAAGGGATTTACTCGAAGGTATCTCTGGGATGTTGAGTTTACGCGCGCCTGAGCGCGCTATGGTTCATAAAGATGATGACTTTTCTGTCTTTGTGAGTTCTCGCAGCTCAGCGTTCTCAGCCTTAAACTCTGAGAGTGCTCTCTCCTTCTCTTTTAATTCCTGTTGGAGGTCCTCAAGCCTAGCAAGAGCTTCGGTGTGCCTGTTCATCAGCTGCACATTCTCTGCCTTGAGCTCAGAGATCTGATTTTCACTGATACCAAATTTTTCTATTAGGACATCGTACCTCTCTTGAACCTCGTCGTTCCTGTTCTTTAACAGGGCGTTCTCCGTGTTGAGGTTAAAAAGCTCCTTCTGCTTGGAATCAAGCATCTCCTCCAGTTTTCCGCATTTCCTGAAAGCCTCATTGTATCTATCACTTAGATTAGCGTTCTTTATTCTGAGGTTGGTGATTACATCCTCCTTCGAGTTAAGTTTCTCTTCGAGTTTTTCAAGCTCTGCGATGTCCTTTTGGTACATCCTCTGCCGTTCGGCGTTCTCTACCTTAAGTTGGATGATTTTACTCTCCTTGGAGTCCAATTTTTTAAGCAAGTCCGCGACTCTCTGGAGTTCCTCTTGGTGCTTCTCCCCTAGTTTAGTGTTCTCTGCCTTGATCTCGCACAGCTCCTTTATCTTTGCTTCCAACGTCTCATCTAGGTCGTTGCATCGCGCGATGGCTTCATCGTATTGGCTCTTTTTTACCCCTCCAAACCACTCTAAAAGTCCCAAGCCTCAGACCTCATTGAATAACTTGAACAGATGTTTATATAAATGACAGTAAAACAGAAATAACAATTTTTTAAGATACGGAAGCCCTGGGCCACTATCCGCGCGCGCTTGCTGTACCGATAGAACACGATCTGTCTACTTCAAGATTGAAAGGCTGAAAAGCTAGCTGGGTGCACACGTGCGCCGCAGTGAACGCATACCGCACCAAGCACGGAGGGGAGAAGACACTGGAGTACATTGAAAAGGCTGGGACGCTGAACAAACTCGTTGAATAGGCTATAATGTACCTTCTACGCGCGAAGCTACCTTGTATCTGTTTATCAATTCACGTCCCTTGTACACGAGCTTTGAAGAACTTGTTTGCCTGCTCCCTTATCCTTTTCTTCATCTCAGGCGAGAAGTTGACCACTAGTTTATTTTTCACCGCCTCATCGACCTCGCCCTGAGATGCCATCTGCCTTCCTGCCTCCTTCACAGCGTCTGTGAAGTAAGAGACGTACTTACTACCTTCCGAGTCTTGGAGAATCTGTGCTGACGGAAGAAAAATGTTAATTGCATTTGGGAAGAGAGCTTTCGCCTGGTTGAAATTCTCGGTATCTGGGAATCCTGCCACGGCAGCTAGAACCATCTGTTGAACCTTCCTTTCATGCCTCTCCGGATGTCTCGTCGTCCCTTCACTCTCCTCCATGTAGGGAAGCGCCGTGGGAAGCATTCGCTCGGTCATCCTCTGGAGGTAGTGGATGATGTTGTAGTTGTAGATCGGCGTACCAAGGTAGATGATGTCGGCGTCCAGAAACTTTGGGATTATCCAGTCCATGTCATCCCTGTGGACGCATCTTCCAGGGGTTTTAGTCCAGCAACTGAAGCACCCAAGGCATCCCTTTATATCAAGATCCACGATGTGGTGACTCTCAATCTCCGCCCCTCCTTCAGCTGCCCCCTCCAGGAAAAGGTTCATGATTATCTCCGAGACGCCTTTCTCCTTCCTCGGGCTAGCGTTGAATGCTAGAACCTTCATAATCAGAAAAATCACAAGTATCTTATTTAAAGTTATGAACGCCCATGATCGTGCGTAAATCTCGCGAGCGCTTGCTGCGCTTTCATGAATGAACGGAATCATCGGGCATAACAAGGGCTATCTGAAAGCAATCTCAGTGAGTGCGTTGCGTGACAGGTTGACCCTTACCATACACGAGCCAGCGATAGCTCTTCTCTATGCGATCCCAGTTATGCTCTCGGTCAAGTGACCAGAAACTACCGATCAGAGACACGAACTTCCCTACGCCGAGCCGCTCGCACTCGGATTCAATGTCACCGACATAGATGGCTCCGCTCTTCGACGCGCGCAAGGAGAATAACCTTATGATCAATATGTATAAATAAACGATGACATAGTACAGGAAAGGAGATACTCATGAAAAAATATTCAAAAAATTTATGTATATTTATTTTTACATTTTTGATGGTTTCTGTTTTTCACGTTTTTATATTTTCCCCTACTCTGGTCTGCGCTCAGTTCGACACCAGTATAAAAGTTAATGATGACTCAACCGAGTACGATCAACTGTTACGTAAT
>DAOVCM010000098.1 GCA_030670015.1 Candidatus Bathyarchaeota archaeon | reverse complement strand
TAACAGGCACGTCAAGCCGGTAATGTAGCCGAGCTCAGGCATATATTCGACAAGGTTACGAGGTTGATTTTAGGGGAACATCAATAACTGTTCCATATCAGGGCAGACAACACCAAGATTTTGTCTCCAATTTTTATCTTTTAAATTGATAGAATAAAGAAAAAACAGAAAAAGGATTAGACGAGTTTCACGTACTTCTCCAGCTCTTCTGCTTCCTTGCTTAGGCCAAGCTGCATCATAGTCGCCTTCGTCGGTATACCTCGGTCGTCCCAGCCTCTCTTGTCGTAGTAGGTCTGCAGCAGTTTGTCATATTTCTCGCGGTCTAGATGCTTTCCCTTGAGGGCTCCCTTTGTCAGGGGTTCGTCGAACCAACGCTTTGGGGGGTAGTCCATCTCCCTGCTCCACTTTCCGTCGAACTCCCTCACCCAGAAGGCCCTGATGAGGGCGTAGACTCTGTCACCGAGGGTATACAGCTCATCCAAAGTGGTCTTAACACCGGTGGCAGCCTCAAAGTACTTGGTGTATTGCTCTAGCTCGAATCCAAGCTCGATCCAAGGGAAACGACATGTGACGAGGGATTCGAACATGCCGCCCCTTATCTGTTGGAACTCGATGACCTTGTCCGCCTTCTCAGGGTTGTACTCCGCCCTTCGACCTGTGGATATCTCCCATGAGATGACCCAGGCGTCCTTATGGTGGGCGCCTATAGGCGAGGTGCCGAAGCTGAGGGCCATCCCCGGGCAGAGGTGACAGTCGTAGGCGCTGCACTCCAACCCCTTCACATGGATGGCGAAATCACTCGCTCCGCCACCGATCTTCTCCGCCGCCTTCCTAGTGCCCAGTCCCAGTGTTGCCCCGTGATCCCTCATATATGCTATGTCTTTGAGCAGCTTCTTTGCACCCTCAAAGTCGCCCCACGTGATGTCGAGGTCGATAAGCTTCTTCTCCGCCGCTTCCATAGCGAAGCCAATAACGCTTCCAGCGCCGATGGTGTCCAAGCCCAGCTCGTCGCACATCCGGTTCAGAGTCCCCACCTTCCGGAGATCGCCCAAGCCGATAACGGAGCCGAGCATGGTGACGTTCTCGTAGTCGAGTTCACTCTCCCGACCCTCGGAGTCCTCAATCACGTTGCCACAGATCATGTTGCAGTTGGGGCAGCCCCGCTGCTTCGTCACCATCTTCTCCATCGTGTTACCGTCGATAGCCTGAGCCTCGTCGAACACGCCCTCTTGGAAGTTATGCGTGGGAAGGGTGCCATGCTCCTGGCACCACTCCACAGTCGCCATCGTACCCTGCCTCTTCCACCACTTGTAGTTACTCTTCTCAAGGATTGTCTGAAAACCTTCCTGGCCAAGCTTCCTCAGACCTTCAGGGTCCTGAGCAGCTAGCTCCTTTGTCCCGTGAACAACTAGGGCCTTCAGATTCTTCGACCCCATCACCGCGCCCATACCAGGCCTCCCGCCAGCCCTTCCCTCTTGGGATACAACTGTGGCAATCCTCGCCATATTCTCGCCTGAAGGCCCTATCAGGAGAGCCCCTGAGGCCCTACCATGCTCTTTCTTCAGCCAAGCCTCGGCCTTATAAGAGTCGAGTCCCCAGATGTTGGATGCGTCCCTGATCTCGATATTGTCGTCTTCAATGAGGAGGTAGCTGGGTTTCTCGGCCTTGCCGGTGACGACAACGGCGTCGAGACCTGACTTGCGAAGGTGGGGAGAGGCGTGGGTGCCAATGTTTCCATCGCCGTAACCACCTGTGAGAGGACTCTTTGAGGCTATAACCATCTTCCCGCTGTTAGGGAGGATGAAACCCGTTAGAGGGCCAGTTGCGAAGATGAGCATGTTCTCGGGGCTGAGAGGATCTGTACCTGGTTTCAATTCGTCCCAGAGGAGTTTGATGGCGAACCCGCGACCGCCTACAAACCACTTTGCGAGGTCCTTAGAGTACTCCTGTACAACATTCTTACTCTTGGTCAGGTCTACTCGCAAGAGTTTTCCGTTCCATCCCTTCAAATAATGAACACCGTTATTGAAGAAGCTATGATGCCAATAAGCCTTTTACTATCGAACGGTATGGGGCGGCAATTCGGGTCACCCACCTGCTGCAGGTGGTAAGATCACTACCTCGTCCCCTTCCATGAGTGCCGTTTTAATTCCGTCTAAAAGGTCGATGTTCCTTCCGTTCACAAGTACAGCGAGGTCGCCCCCGCCTACTCTGTAGTTGCCCAGATAGCCTTGGCGTCGAAGTCCCGCCTGTTTTGCTAAACGACTGGCTAAGGTGCCTACAGTGGCTCCTTCACCAAGCATGATGGTGTGTCTCCGACCTAGAACTGGCACTAAGTCTCCGAAGACGCGGACGTTCACCTTCATTGTGGTATCCAGAGGGAACGGCGGAAAATAAAGGATGTAAGAAAAAGAGGTTAGTTCCTGAGCTTCTTCATCGAGGGGTCCAGGTCCACGAGACCAAGTTTCTTCAGCCTCTCCTTAGTCGGGATGCCTCTTTCGTCCCAGCCTAGGGTGTCAAAGTATGCATGCCTCTTCTGTTCTACAATCTCCTTGTCCGTAGTCTGGCCCTTGTAAGGACCTGAGGGAAGGGGCTCGTAGAACCTGGGTGGGTTATCATCATCCTCGAGGGGCTTCCAGACGATGTCAGGGCCTCCCAGGAGGAGCAGAGCCCTCTGGAGGGTGACGATCCTCGGGCCTGTTTCAGTGCGCCAGCTCTCCTGGGTGATGGGGAAGCCTGTGACTCCCTTTGCGAAGTCGAAGATCAGCTCCTGGGGTACGCCGTAGAAGCAGAAGTTACAGATGACCGCGGAGTCTGTGAAGACGGAGGCGGACATCTCAGAGTACCCGTCCACGGCTACGGAAGTGTGATCTCCCCCCTGGACGCTGGCGGCGTAGCTGATGTCGTGGGTGTAATCAGCATCGCTCCGGGTGCCGTGAGCACCTATCTCGATGCCCTTCACGTGTACCGCGTAGGGGATGCAGTCCACTCCCTTCATCTCGCTGATCTTCATTGCCGCTCTGAGGGTGCCCTCGGCTAGGATGTCGCCTATGCCCTCACGCTTCGCGATGAGCCAGGCTAGCTTGTCGAAGGCCTCGGTGTCGCCCCACTCTAGTTTGAAGCCTATGTCCTCCTCTGTCAGTATGCCCCGTTGGTATAGTTCCGCTGCGAAGCCCATGGTGTTGGGGCAGTTGATACCTGAGTGGCCAAGTTTGTCCATCAGGGTGCTGATGTGGATATTGTCAGCGGGGTCGAAGATGCCAAGGTTGGTTCCGCAGTAGGCCTGCAGCTCGTAGTCTGGCATGTCGGTGATGTCCCCTTTCCAGCGACCACTCTTGATGCAGCTTATCTTCATGCAGCTTGTTGTGCAGCCAAAGTCGGCCCAGTATTTCTTCACCCAGAACCTGTTCTCGAACCGAGGGCCACCAAAACTCCGTTCATCGTGCCACTCCTCCTGCCAGTTCCGTATCGGCTCTGAGCTCGTGCCGGCGCCTACCACGTAACCGGCGTAACCTGTCCCCCATCGCCGCATACTGCGCGGCTTTATGAGGTGCTTATGGACTTCCTTCCACATCAGCTTCACTGCCTCGGGTGCGTCAACCTCGGGTATCTTGCCTCTGCCCTTCGCTACAATGGCCTTTAGGTTCTTCGAGCCCATGACTGACCCATATCCGCCATAGCCCATGGCGTGGCATAGCTTTGTCACGACCGCTGCGTTCCTTACCATGTTCTCCCCCGCCGGGCCGATGTAAATCTTCCCTGGCTCCCTCCAGAGGCCTACGTTTGGCTTCCTCTTCGTAAGTTCCGCTGTAACCTCCCTGTTCAGGATCTTAATTGTCTCCTCGCTCAGCTCGCCCCAGAGGTGGCCGGCATCCATGATCTCGCCGCCCTCGTCAGTCATCAGAATATAGACGGGGCTGCTGGCCTTACCCGTGACAATGACGCCGTCGTAGCCTGCCATCTTCACCTCAGAGGCGAACTCGGTGCTCGCAGTAGAGCCCACAATGCCGTTGCTAACAGGTGACTTGGCTGAACAGCATATTCTAGCCCCAGGGTAGATGGCCGTCAGAGGGCCTGTCAGAGCTATAAAGACATTCTCAGGGCTCAGCGCATCGAGCTTAGACCACTTATCGCCTATCCTATCCCAGAGGATCTTGGCGGCAAGACCTCTACCACCGAAGTAGGCCTCAAGAGTAGCGTCGTCGAAGGTGATGTCCTTCACTTTCTCCTTGGAGAGGTCCACCTCAAGGAACTTACCCGCATATCCACCCGGCATCTAAATTACCTCCTCCCCCTTCTCCCCGAAAAGGTTCACCGCTAGGTCCTTCGCCACCTCTATAGGGTCCATAGCGAAGAGCTTCCTGTTGATATCCATACCCTCCTCAACCACTCGCAGTGCGTAGTACCCGGCTTCCTCGCACACCTTCACACACTCGGGGTCTCCGCCGCAGAGGTCGCAGATAACAGCCTTGCCGTGTTCAGGGTGCATAAAGGGCACCTTTCCCGGGCAGGCGTCGATGCACTCGCCGCAGCCCGTACACTTCTCCTGGTCGACGATGACCGCTGTAGTGTCCTCGTCCACGGAGAGGGCTTCAACGGGGCAGCTGGCGACACAGGGGTAGTCGTCGCACTGGGCACAGAAGTGGGGCACCTCAACACCGGGGAAAGGCATAAACACCCTTATCCGGGACGCCTCTGGCCACCACCACCCCTCATGGTGCATGCTACACGCGAGCTCGCACCGCCGGCACCCACTGCACTTGATATAATCCCTAACTATCCAGATTGACTTACTCAT
>DAOVCM010000260.1 GCA_030670015.1 Candidatus Bathyarchaeota archaeon | reverse complement strand
GTGACGTTTTTCATCACTTCCTTGACCGCCTTCATTAATCTGTCTCTCGGCGCATGCGCATACTTAACTCAATCGTGTTTTTCACATCCCAAGCAAACATGTAGCTTCTTCAGGTCAAGCCTTCGACAGAGGTCAGCCTCGAGATGCCCGGGATTCCGTCGAAGCCCCCGTCCAAGCTGAAGATGAATCCTATACCCAGGTCCCTCATCACCGCCACCGAAACAGCGTCTGTCAGGCTCAGCCTCTCATACGTCCTGAACAGCTGGAGCCCTGCTTCGAGGTGGCGGTCCTCAACCTTCACGAACCTAAGGTGGGGCGAGTACAGCATGATGTCCAGCGCCTCGTTTGACTCCGCCGGACCCTTTCTCCTCCTGATGAAGGTAACCAGCTCATCGAGAATGTAATCCGTAAACACCGGTCTCCCAACAGCGCCATCCTCGATAGCTGTGACGATAGCTCTCCCCTCTTCGTGATGCCTTTCCCTGGGGAAAGCCGCCGAGATGAGCACCGTAGTGTCGATGAAAGTATCTCTAATGTTCACCGCTGACCACTTCGTCATGCTCTGAGACGACGTCGAACTCTTCCCCGGTCTCATATCTCCCCAGGATATCGGTGAGTCTAACCGCCTTCGTCAGCGGCCTGATGAAGATCTCTCTGCCTGTGTCCACCCATACTACCTCATCCCCAGGCTCCAAACTATGTTTCCTCCTCGTCTCGGAGGGAACGGTGACTTGGAAACCCTTCGAAACCCTCAGCCTCTTGACAATAATCGCCACACAACCACCATGAAAATAATTCATTCTCATGATTTAACTGTTTCTTCATAGATTCAAGCCTCCCTCTGCTTTGAGACATTATCTTGGAGGAGCGCGCGCATCAATGACGGTCACGGTCTCTCCTCACCAGGGTTTCAGCTGTTCCCTTGGATGCCGCGCTCGCTGGCGAGGGGAAATCTATATATTACATATGATATCTTCCGTATTACAGTGACCTGTGTTGACTGAGACCATAAGCCTCCGGCTACCGGAGCAGACCTTGGAGAAGCTCGACGAACTGGCGGAGCGGGAGAGGAAGGACCGGTCAACCCTGATACGGGAACTCTTGGACCGGGGGATAAGGCTGAAGGATGTTGACCACGCGGTGGAATTGTATCGTCAAGGCCAAGTGTCGGGCTGGAGGGCCGCCCAGGTCGCAGGCATCTCCCTGTGGAGCTTCTACAACATCTTGGAGGAGAAAAAGGTGCTCTTCCAGTATTCTGAGCATGATCTGGAGAGGGACCTAGAGGCTCTCAGGGAGGAGTAGCCCTGAAAGTTGTCTCCAATAGTAGTCCCCTGATATGGCTCTCCAAGGCGGGGAAGATCTCCCTCCTTAGAAGGCTGTATTGTGAGGTTACTATACCAGGAGAGGTCCACAGGGAGGTGGTTGAGGAAGGGCTGAGAGCTGGGTTCAGCGACGCCTTGGTTGTTAAAGAGTGTGTTGAGGAAGGCTGGATAAGGGTTGAAGAGCTGGATGGAGAAGAGGAAGTACTATCCCAGAGAACCGTTGAGCACGCTGGGGAGATCCACATAGGAGAGGCACAGGCAATCATACTGGCAAGGAGAAATGTTTCCCTGCTCCTCATGGACGAGTCCAGCGGTAGAGCCCTAGCGGAGAGCTGGGGCCTGAATGTCAGGGGCACTCTCTATGTGATTTTGAGCGCCCTCAAGGAGGGATTATTGGATAAACGGGATGCAGAGGAAGCCGTCTCCACTATGGTTGACAGGGGTATGAGAATCGAGCCTAGGCTCCTGACCCGGATCCTCAAGGAGATTAAATACTACAAACCCATGACAGCCTGAGGGTCTAAAGTCTTACTGCGCACGCCTGATTGTGTTCAGCTTGTTATGTGCTCTCGCGATTGTAGGATGAACGGTTCATAACCCCGTTTCTTACCTCTCTTCTTAACTGCTGTTTGTTAACTCTTTTCTGAGTGCATCTTGCTTCTACACTTATTAAATACTTTTGTGGTATACCTGTTGAGACTTTGTGAAGTGTTGGCATGAGTTACGCTGAGAAGATGGATGTCCTCGACTTTATCATTGAGACCCTCAAGGAGCACGAGAAGGCACTAGACGAGCTGACTCACAGGCTTGAGACCTGCCTCGGGGGCGCCCCTAAGGGGAAGCTCTCCATTTCACGATCCGGTGTAGTGGCACACCCCGAGAACTGGCGTTGAATGGGATAGGGGTGGACAGTCGGTGGCTAAGCGATCCAAAGCGACGCAGAGGAAGCTGGGCAGTGAGGATTGCCCCTACCTGCTCCACTGCGAGGTTCAGGTCAACAATCACTTCTTCACTCGCGTTTGCAACTCGCCCAGCTACCCCATCTGCCACCACTTCGCGAGGAGGGCTGGAGAGCTTCGGACCCCTCTGGCGTGGCTCCAGAAGCGGGCTGTGCTCCGCAGCAGGGAAGTCCCGCCAATTAAAAATATATAAAATTGGCTGCGCGCGCCCGAATACACGCCTGTAGGAGAGTTGG
>DAOVCM010000156.1 GCA_030670015.1 Candidatus Bathyarchaeota archaeon | reverse complement strand
TCCAATTTAGGATTGAGGAGATCACAGATATCGTGGGTAAGGTAGGAGCTTGTATCGTCTGGGGTGGTGCCTTGGACCTAGCGCCGGCTGACGACCTCTTCATTCAGGTTGAGTATCCCCTATCTATAGACCCTTTACTGCTCCCGTCAATCATGAGTAAGAAAAAAGCTATGGGTTCCACCCATATAGTCATAGACATACCCACCGGTCAGGGTGCTAAGATAAAGACCTTCAACCAGGCTCACGTGTTGGCCAGGGACTTCATAGATCTAGGAGGTCGTCTTGATATGCACGTTGAATGTGCAGTCACAGAAGGCGTACAGCCTATTGGGAGGGCCATAGGGCCCGTGCTCGAGGCGAGAGAGGCCTTACAGGCCCTACAGGGAGGTGGTCCACCAGACCTCGTTGACAAAGCGACAAGTCTCGCTGGCATCCTCTTTGAGATGATAGGCGTTGACAATGGAAAAGAGAAGGCTCATGCTCTCCTCACCTCAGGAAAGGCTGAGGAGAAGATGAGAAGTATCATTGAGGCCCAAGGCGGCGACCCTGAGGTGAAGCCCGATGACCTGATCACAGGGGAAAAATGGGCGGATGTCAAAGCGAAGAGGGATGGCAGGGTACTTTGGTTTGATAACAGAGTTATTGCCTCGATCGCTCGGACTGCAGGGACACCGGGTGACAAAGGAGCAGGCCTGATTCTTAATGTGAAACTGGGAGACATGGTGGCTGAAGGTGATACCCTTTTCAGGATTTACGCTGAGAACGCTCAGAGGCGCGACCAAGCTGTGAAACTGGCCCAAGAACAGAGACCTATTAGAGTGGGTAGCAGAATAGGGGAGAAAATGCTGATAACAAGAATCAAAGAAGGTTCCCGGTACGGTCCTAGGTTTGTACTGGAGAGATAGAGGAATTTGTAACTTCTTTATTGGCATCATCAGTTGGGAGTAAGGAGATTAGAGATTCGATATGGGTTATGGGATGAGTGGATATTAGGGTATACGTCAAGGTTTTATGATGAAACACGTTATTTACATCCTGAGTCTCCACGATGAACGTTCAATGTCTGAAGTCGTTGATCGTTCTACAGCGAAACTCATTTATCATAAAGTCAGGTTAGTGGTTGGAAAGGTCATCCCTAACAGGTAGATCCTAGTGGCTACAATCCTAAAGCAGGTCTTCTCCAATAGGAACATTGTCGCTATCTCGACTACTAACATGCTCTACAGTATTTTCAACGGTCTCTGGCAGCTCTGGTGGACCCTCTATCTCATCCAAGAGTTGAACACTCCAGTCACAATAGTAGGGCTACTGGCCACTATCCAGAACACGAGCCGTATCCTCTTCCAGCTACCCGGCGGCATCGTCGCTGACCGCATAGGCCGAAAGAGGGTAATCGTCTTCGGCACCTCACTCAGAGTTATAGCCCCCATCTTCCTGTTCACAGCGAAATCTTGGCACTGGGTCATCCCAGGCATAGTCCTCAACGCCGTTGCTTCCTTCTACATGCCGGCTTTCAACGCAATTATAGCCGAGTCCCTTCCCAAGGAGAGGCGGGGCGCTGCCTTCGGGGCATACAGGATGCTGACCTCGACACCCCAGATCTTCATGCCGGTCATAAGCGGCTACTACCTAGATGTCATGGGCATCGGTCGGGGTGTCCGTGTCGGCCTTATGATGTTCACAGCAGCTGCAGCGGTCTCCGTCGTGGTCAGAGCCATCTTTCTCACAGAAACCCTGAAACCTGAAGACATAGTTGAAGAGGACACAGATGAAAAGTCCAGCCAGAAAAATGACTTATTGTCTGCGTTTAAACGCCAACCCAGGGTTATATACGCGATGCTGGTAGCCGCCGTTATCTCCGGCTTCGCGATGAGGATGACATGGTCGTTCATGGCTCCCTATGCCTACTACGAGATCGGCCTCAGCACAACCCAGTATGGAATGCTGCAGTCTGTAGCCATGGGAATATCCGTCCCCCTATACCTGCTCAGCGGCATCATCGCCGACCGCTTCGGCAGGGTTCCCTGCATACTCCTTGCCAGAGGGCTGGGACCGTTCGACTCCCTCAGCCTCCTTTTCTTCAGAGATTTCAAGCATCTCCTCGCCGCGTACGGCGTCATCGGCTTCGCCGGCGGGCTGGGCGGTGGCAGGATCAGAGGAGGAGGCTACATGGGTGGGCCAGCATGGCAGGCACTTATCGCGGACATCGTCCCTCAGAGGGACAGGGGGAAGGTGATGGGATTGATGGGCACAATAACCGGGATCGTGGGTTTACCAGCCTCCTACCTCGGAGGCTACCTCTACGAGTCCAACCCCCATCTACTCCTCGCTATAGGAGCCTCCTTGGAGGCCCTCGCCATCCCAATTATTATCCTCTTCGTCAAAGAGCCGAGGAGACAAACCTATAACTCATTGTAAGTTCAGGGTCGCTCACACTACGGGAAAGCATTATTACCCTGAAACGTGAAGGTTAGGAGAAGGATTATGACTAAGATTCCTAACATAATCACGCCTCCCCCTGGTCCCAAGTCTAGGGCTCTTCTAGAGGAGCGTAACGATCTGGTGCCCCCCGGCGTCTACCTCGTCCAGCCAATCACTATAGCCGAGTCCAAGGGCTCGGTCATGAAGGACGTGGACGGTAACGTCTACATAGACTTCACGTCGGGCATAGGTGTCACCAGCCTGGGCCACTGTGTCGACGAGATCGTCGACACTATCTGCGGACAGGCTAGTAAGCTCATCCACAGCTGCATCCACGTTGTCAACTACGAGTCCTACCTCAAGCTGGCAAAGAGGCTGACCGAGGTCACCCCCGGCAGCTTCAAGAAGAGAGCGCTAATGCTGAACAGCGGCTCTGAGGCGGTGGAGAACGCTGTCAAGATAGTCCGTCAGTACACTGGGCGTCCCGGCATCATCAGCTTCGAGAACAGCTTTCATGGTCGCACCTATATGGCTATGACCCTCACGGGCAAGTGGGACCCCTATAAGGTCAAGTATGGCCCCTTCGTCCCAGGCGTCTACATGACCCCCTTCGCCTATTGCTACCGCTGCCCCTTCCACCTCGAATACCCTGGCTGCAGTCTGGCATGCGTACATCACATCGAGAAATCGATTCTTAAGACCCAGGTGCCACCCAACGAGGTCGCGGCCATCATCTCCGAGCCTATCCAGGGCGAGGGAGGATTCATAGCCCCGCCTCCCGACTTCTTCAAGGAGCTCAAGGGCATCTGTGAGAAGCACGATATTCAGCTCATCATCGACGAGATCCAGACAGGTTTCGCCCGTACTGGCAAGATGTGGGCTATCGAACACTATGACGTCGTACCCGATGTAATTGTCATGGCGAAGGCAATCGCCTCTGGGTTACCGCTTAGCGCAGTTGTCACCCGAGATGAGCTTATGAAGGATATCTACCCAGGCAGCCTGGGGGGAACCTACGGCGGAAACCCCATCGCATGTGCCACAGCCCTTAAGGTCCTAGAGATAATCGAGCGGGAGCAGATCATAAAACTTGCGGCTGGGCTAGGACGGAAGCTGAGGAAGCGACTGGATGAGTTCCAGGAAAGGTACGAGGTCATAGGCGACGTACGCGGCAAGGGACCTATGCTCGCAATGGAGCTGGTCAAGGATAGAGCGACGAAGGAGCCAAATCCTGAG
>DAOVCM010000115.1 GCA_030670015.1 Candidatus Bathyarchaeota archaeon | reverse complement strand
CACCGACCCGGCTCCCTCTCTTTCCGATATCTTGGAGATGGATGTCAGTAGGGGGGTCACACCTGTCGAGTCTGTGCCAAGCCTCGATGCGGTTGAACTGGATTACGATGCTGTTGTTGAGCTCTGGAAGGGGAAGTTTGGGGAGGAGGTCTTCGAGGTCATCTCCTCCTTCCTACCTGTGGAAGAGGACATTATTGATTATGTGGCCGGTGCTCCTGGTATTGACGAGGAGTTCGCCCTGAGCTATGTCTACGATCTGTACGTCGGTGGAGAGTATGACGTCATCGTGTGGGACACCGCGCCGGCTGGGGGGACCTTATCCCTTCTTAACCTGCAGGATACATTCTACAGGCACCTGGGTGAGGCAGCTAGACTCTACGTAAAGGTTAGGAGCGCGCTCGACGCTCTTACTCGGGGGAGGACCAAGAGGGACCCGCTTAAAATCATCGCTGAGTGGGAGCAGCTCGCAAAGAACGTGCTTGACATGATGAGGGGGGAAGACACGAAAGCTTTCCTCGTGACTATTCCGGAGGCTTTGGGGGTGAACCAGACCCGGAGGGTGGCGAAGGACCTGGATAAGTTCGGCATTCACGTTAGCGGCGTCGTCATCAACCACGTCATCACTCTGGAGGCAGCTGACTCCGCCTTCAACAGGAGCAGGAGGGAGATGCAGCTGAGGTACATTGACGAGCTGGAGAAGAATTACAGCGGCATGATGCCCGTGGTGAGGCTGCCGTTGCTGCCCTTTGAGGTGAAGGGCTTGGAATCACTGGGGGAGGTGGAGAAGCTCCTCTTTCCCAGCACCTCACCTCAATAGTTTCGCTCTTCTGAGGAGATATTTCAGGGCTCCCTTGAGCCTGATTCCCGCTGTGCCCGGCATCCTCAGCTCACTCTTTGCGAAGCCTGTTGACTTTTTCGCCCTATCGATCTCGAAACGCAGTTCCTCGTACAGACGTTTTCTCTCGCTTTCATCACTGGTTGAGGCGACTATCGTGTCAATCCTGCCCATGATGTTCCTCGCCAGCTTCAAGCCCGCTGAGACCTGCCTCGCCTTCTCGGACTTGGTGATGCCAATCTCCGCCTTTAACTCATTCATCCTGATCATGGCATCATACGTTGTCTCGGCTACCTCATCCCTCGTCATCCAGTCGGTGTGGTAGTTGAGGTAGAGCTTCCAGCTAGGCTGGTAGAGCGCATCCTTGTGCTCCCTCAGTGTTTTATAGAGTAATTTGAAGCCGTGCTGCGTTGGGTTCTCGAAGATAATGCTCCCCGGATCCAGGAATGGCGCCATCGGCGCGATGAACGTGTAGACCCTTCTATCCCCACCAAGCCTCTCGTATAGGCGTCTGGAATACTCCACGGAATCTAGGGCTGACCCGCTGCTCTGGCCTGGGAGTCCCACCATGAAGAAGATGTCGAACTTTTTGCATCCGTGGTCCAGAGCCTGTACTACGGTCTTCTCCATCTCGATGGCTGTGTAGGGTTTCCCCATCAGGTTCCGCACGTGGTCGTCGTGGGATTCGGGGGACATCTCCAGGGTGAAGGCCTCGCAGCTTCCGGCTATCTTCCTCATGTAGCTCTCGGGGACGGCGTCGAAGAGTTCGAGGGTAATGGTGTTATCGATTGCCTCCCGCTTAATATTCTCTAGGATGGCCTCGGCGTACTTCATCCCTCCCTGTCGGAGGTCCCCTATAAGGAATAAGGGAGCCTTGAAGTACTCGCTAACGATCCTCATCTCATCTACCAGCTTCTCCGGGGACTTGAACGCAGTCTTATCCCGGTTTAGGAAGCGCCTGAAGGCGTAGTTGGAACCGCCGCAGGTCCTGCAGTTGTAGTTGCACCCCTTGCAGGTGAGAAGGGCGGTGAACGGATAGTCCATGAAGCTCTCGAAGGGGAGGGTGCTCTCCAGGTCACGGTACCTGACGACCATCTTCACGACCTCGCCGTAGTCTATGAAGAGGTCGTCGATGTCCTCAGGCACATAGGATAAAGGGTTAACCCTCTTCCTGCCGTCGGGATCTCTCCAGGTTAGATTCTCCACATCGTCGGGCTGTTTTCCTCCCTCAAGGCAGTCCATTAGGTCGAGGAGAGGCTTCTCCGTGGAGTCCCCCCTTAGAACGTAGTCGATCTGAGGGAAGTGGTTGGCTATTTCCCTGTGATAGTACGTGGCGGAGAGCCCGCCCATGAGGATAGGCTTGTCAGGATGGTGCTTCTTCACCATCTCAGCGAGGTCGAGGCTCCCAGCCGCGTGAACCAGCCAGTGGAGGTCGAAGCCAAAGGCATGGGCGTCGAGCTTTGATATCAGATCCTCGACGTCGAGGCGGGGGTTCCGCAGCATCTTGACGGCGATGTTCATGATCCTAGCGTGGTAGCCGTGCTGCTCGAGGTATCCGACCATGCTGACGAAGCCGAGAGGATACATCTCGAATACCGGCGTCGAGGGGATGACATCGCTGATGGGGCCGTACATGGCAGGCCTCTCTCTAAAGTCGTAGACGCTTGGCGCGTGCAGCAGTATCAGGTCAGTCTTCGGCATTCTGACGGCTCATATCTCAACTAGGATCAGCATATTAAATGTTGACTCTCAGCTCCAACGGCTAACGTGTCTAATGAAAACTAGGCGGGCAGAATGAATTCTTTCTTCTAATCCCCTCGCATGTTGAGAGGGGTTTAGCGAGTGTTATACTATTCTAAGAGAGGAGTAAGGTGCTGGATCAGGTGTTAGAAGGTGCTCTAAGCGATCTTGAAGAGGGGGTGGTTCCCACTCAGCCTTGCTCCTTCACTTATCCTGGGGAATGCGTATGCTACGTCTACCATGGCTACAGAGGGGAAGACGACTCCAGCCGCCTCAAGGGGGCCGTAAAGTATCCAGTCGGCGCCTGCTGATGCTGCGAACGCGTTCACAGAGGCTACAATGGACCTTATGGATCTCAACCCCATTTTTTTCCTCAGACCCTTCCAGAGGCCGATGGCGTTGTGAGGACCGCATCCTGCGGGGAGGCCGAGGTCCGTTTTTACCTTTGTTAGGGCTTGGAATGCGATTCCTAGACTTGGCACGTCCATGACGAATGTATCGAGCAGTGGTTTCTCGATGCCTAGTCCCTGACTGGCTTCCAGAAGCCCGGTTAAGGCGTTTATCCTACCACTAGACGTCAGGTCGGTTACGTTGTAGGCCAGCATAACGGCGCTAGTAACACCTGCCTCGCTGATCTTCTCTATTTCATCTACACCGCATCCCGGCATCAGAGAGTTGTACACGACTCTGTCAGCCAGTCCACCTTCCTCTACGAGGTTAAGCCCGGCTTCCCTTACCTCAGGCGTTGGCCCCCCGATCATGAGAGGGACATCTGTGTTCTCAGCGGCGAAGTTTATGTACTTCTCAAGGGCTTGAGCTGTAGAGCCTTCGACGTCAAGCATGCAGGGGTTACCGGTGATATCGGACAGCTCTTCTTGGCGGCGTATCAGTTTTTCAGCTTGATCCCTGTCGAAGATCCCTCTCCGCTCGTCCTGGACGAGTTTCTGCTTCCGATAGAAGATAGTTCCGATCAGCACGGTGGGGTCTTTCCCAGGGATGCCTCCTACCTTTACTCCTCCAATATCGAAGACTTTCTGCTCTGTGTGTAGACTGAACATCCACTCGCCCTCCTCGCCTATCATCGCAATAGGATGGTCTTAAAACTTGGTTTATTCTTCGGTGAACCAGAACGTCTACATCTTTTCACGGTTACTCCCGATCCATCAGGCCTTAGGCGGAAGCTGAGCTGTGGATAAGCCACGCCTGGTGAGGACATCTTTGAATACCTGATTTAGCCGCTCCTCGGCGTCTGGGGGTAGGGGTGTCGGAACATGTCCTTCCAGCAGCTTGTCGACTGTCTCCTTAGCTCTGTCAACTGAGTCCTTTGAACCGGATTTTCTCCAGGAGTCCGGAGTTAGCCTACATATGATGTCCGACGGCATGAATTGTTCCTTCAGGAGGTGTTCACGCGTGTGTTTCTCGGCCAGGAAGTGCCCCCCAGGGCCTACCTTCATGATCAGGTCTGTGGCCAGTGACTCGTCCTCCATGGAGATGCCTTCCAGAAGCCTGTAGGCGGTACCGCAGAACTCGTTGTCGATGACCAGCTTCTCCAGGGATTGGCAGTTCTCGCAGGCGAGCATACCGGGGCCTGAGACGATGTTGACGCCCGATAAGGCTGCGAGCATTATGCCTAACCCTGACTCGAAGCCGCTCTGGGCGTCCACCACCTTGGAGTCGCTCAGACCCAAGTAGGCATGAGTGGGCACCCCGTAGTGTTTCCCGATCTCAGCGGCTGTACAAGCCGAGATCATGGCCTCCACAGCGCCCAGGCGGGCCGTGCAGTACATCATG
>DAOVCM010000186.1 GCA_030670015.1 Candidatus Bathyarchaeota archaeon | reverse complement strand
TAACCATTGTCACGTTTTTGCTTAATTCTTCCATCATGTTTAAAAGATATAAGGTGCCTCTGTGCATATTCCGTATGACGGATGAGGCTGAAATACAGGTATGATCATTCCCGTTAGATGCTTCTCGTGTGGCAAGGTCATCGGCGACAAGTGGGAACCATTCGCAAACCGCGTCAACAAGGGTGAACATCCCCAGGACGTGCTCGACGACCTGGGTCTAAAAAGATACTGCTGCAGGAGAATGATACTCTCACACGTGGAACTCATCGACGAGATACTCAAGTTCTACGAGAATAAAGAAAGTATAAAGATTGGAGGAGATAAGTAGGTTGGAAAGTCAGGGATCTGAGGACCTGCTACTACCTCAGGAGATCCTTCTCTCCGCTGGTGTCCACATAGGAACCCAGGTTAAGACCAAGGATATGAAGCCCTTCATATACAAGGTGAGGCCTGATGGGCTGTTCGTCCTGGACATGGAGAAGATGAACGAGAGAATCAAGGTCGCCGCCAAGTTCCTTGCCCGGTTTGAAATGTCAAGGGTGGTCGTGACCTCATCGAAGCGCTACGGAAGGACGCCTGTCGAAAAGTTCTGCGAGCTCACGGGGACCAAGTCCATGGTCGGGCGCTTCACCTCGGGGACCTTCACAAACCCCATTTATTCCAAGTATTTCGAGCCAGTGGTCGTGGTTGTCACAGATGCCCTCGCAGACGATCAGATAGTTAAGGAGGCTGCGCTCATCGGTGTCCCAGTTATAGCCTTCTGCAGCACAGATAATTCACTATCGAATGTTGACCTCATCATACCTATGAATAACAAGGGGCGGAGGTCCCTCGCGATCGCATACTGGCTCCTGTGCAGGGAGGTTAAGCGCGAGCTGAATGAACTCCCCGCAGATGGCGACTTCAAAGTATCCATAGACGATTTTGAGACCCTCGTATAGGTGAGATCCCGTGGGCGTCAGGCGACCCTGGGTGGCAGGCTCCTTCTACCCTGCCGACCCTGACAGCCTGAGACGCACAATTGAGAAATGCTTCACTCACAGGCTCGGCCCAGGTAGCCTGCCTGAGTTGAAACCCTCGGAAAGACGGATAATTTCGGTTGTCTGCCCCCATGCCGGCTATATGTACTCGGGCCCCGTAGCAGCACACAGTTATTTCCACCTCTCGTCGGAGGGTAGACCGGCTTCGATTGTAGTAATAGGTCCGAATCACACCGGGCTGGGTGGACCGGTTTCCCTGGGAGGAACCGGAGCTTGGGAGACTCCCCTAGGTAGGGTGGATATCGATACGGAGCTGGCAAGGGTAATCTTCGAGGCATCCAGCTTCATCGATATTGATGAGACGGCCCACGTCAGGGAGCACTCGATAGAGGTCCAGCTACCCTTCCTCCAGTACATTTACGGCGACTTCAGGTTCGTGCCAATCTGTATGGGATTCCAGGACCTTGAGACCAGCAGGAAGGTAGGGCAGGCGGTTGCTGAAGCCATCGAAGGAAGGAACTCCATCATCGTGGCGTCCACTGACCTCACCCACATGGAGCCCCAGTCGTCAGCCAACGTTAAGGATAGAGGGGTTATCGAGCGTATCGTGTCGTTGGACGAGGTTGCCCTCCAGGAATGGGTGCGCTCGCACCGTGTAAGCATGTGTGGGTACGGTCCTGTCTCCGCGGCTATCGTAGCTTCGAAACGACTTGGCGCCCAAAAGGCGGAGCTTCTGGCTTACCACACTAGCGGCGAGGTGACGGGAGACCTCTCATCGGTCGTGGGATACGCGGCCGCTAAGATAACAAGGTAGGTTTTGTACATGGCTGTTGAAGCCACCGCCCCGGGAAAAGCTATACTCTTTGGAGAGCACAGCGTCGTCTACAGGGGCCCAGCCGTTGTCCTCGCCATCGACAGGAGAGCCCGGGTGGTTGCAGAGAAGAGAGGGGATGACAGGATATTCTTCGACGCCCTAGACCTGGGCTTCTCAGGGTACTTCGAAGGGGAAACATATGTCCCAGTGCAAGGTGAGATCCAGCAGGGAAGAAGGCTCCAAGCCTTACTAGTATCAACCCGCTGTACAATGGAGCACCTCGACCTCAAATCGGGGCTGAACCTCACGGTCCGCTCCAGGATCCCGATAGCAGCAGGCCTCGGCTCCTCGGCCGCTATATGTGTCGCCACTGTGGCCGCAGTCGGAGAACTCCTAGGAGGAGGACTCTCTATGGAGGAGGTCTGTGACCTGGCTTTCGAGGGGGAGAAAGTGGTGCACGGAACTCCTAGCGGCGTCGACAACAACATCTCCACCTATGGAGGCATCCTGAGATATGAGAGGGGAAAAGGCATTGACAGGTTTGAACTGGACAGCAACCTTCCCTTCGTCATCGGGAACTCCCGTCGGAGACGCTCTACCCGGCGGCTTGTAAGTAGAGTGCGAGCGCTACGGGAGAGAACCCCCGAAATCGTCGAACAGGTAATAGAAGCAATGGTCCAAGTCTCTAAGAGCGGTTTGGCCGCCCTCAAGGATGTTAACCTACACAGGCTGGGAGACCTCATGAACGTCAACCACGGCCTGCTGGTTTCACTCGGGGTGTCCATCGCAAAGCTGGATTTGATGGTCCACGCCTCCCGTGTGGCGGGGGCTTATGGGGCGAAGCTGACGGGCGCTGGAGGCGGCGGCTGTATGATCGCGCTTTCTGACATCTCTAATCTTGAGAACGTGAGTAGGGCCATCCGAAGATGCAGGGGTGATCCCTACATAGTCAACATATCCTACGAGGGAGTGAAGACGAGGAGAGTAAACTGAGGTGCTAGTTCTCAAGCTCGGAGGCTCCGTCATCACTGTGAAGGAACAGCCGATGACAGCAGACCATGAAAACATAAGGCGACTGTGTGAAGAGATACACGCCGTCTGGCCTCAGCCCCTGGTCATCGTCCATGGAGGCGGGTCCTTCGGTCACCCGGTAGCTAGGAAGTACGGCATCGCAGACGGTTTCACATCAGAGGATCAGACCCCGGGCTTCGCCAAGACCCATCAGGCCATGGTGGCGCTCAACAGCATAATAGTAGATTCCCTCGCAGAAGCCAAAGTACCAGCAGTTTCCGTGACGCCATCATCTTTCATCGTCACTGACAATGGGCGTATAGACTCCATATCCTTTGATATAGTAAGGCGCCTCGTGGTTATGGGTATTCTGCCGGTTCTCTACGGGGACGCTGTTCTCGACAGGACTAAGGGATTCTGCATACTTTCCGGGGACCAGTTAGCAGTCCGCCTAGCCA
>DAOVCM010000134.1 GCA_030670015.1 Candidatus Bathyarchaeota archaeon | reverse complement strand
TAAAGACTGAAACAGCCTTCGAAGTCAGGCATATGTCACAGTAACTAGTGGTCAAGGGCATCTAGGAAAAAGTCTATCCTCGTCCACGTAATGTCAGGATAACTCCCCTTAAGATACAAAGTAAATAAAAGAAAATGAGTTGAGGATGGGTTAATACTCGACCGGGACCTTTTGCATGACTTGGAATAGCCTGAGGAAGGCCTTGCTGTACCGGATGATGGCGCTCATACTCCCCTTGAACATAAGCATCCTTGACATGATGGCGTTAGCTCCGTCCAGCTCACCCTTGTTCACCTGCATCCACACGTCGTAGGGACCCTCAAGGGTGAAGTCCGTCTTCTCCTCCGCCCCGAGTTCTCTGACATCCGTCACCTTGCCGTCGTCGAACTTGATATAAACAGCTGAGAGGTCGCCCTTATCCGTGACCCTGAAGGTGAAGGAGGCCACGAAGCCCCTCACCTTAATACCGAACTCCTCGTCGCCATTCGCAATCCCCTCCACCTTTTCCCAGTAATCCAAACTAAGGAACTTAACCATGCAAACACCTCTAATGTTCAATCATGTACTGCGGCTATTTTTAAATACGTTGCTGTTCCCATCACCCGTAACAGTTTTCCACTTGTAGGGCTATACAATTCAGGTGTAACAAGTTGAAGAACATATTGAAGGAGAAGTTGAACCGGGGTGAGACGGTCATCGGTACCTTCGTCGGCCTCGGACACCCCGATGTCACCGAGAGGCTTTCCCGTGTAGGCTTCGACTGGCTCCTGCTGGACGCGGAGCACGGCCCCCTCGGCTTTGAGACCCTACAGAGGATGATGCAGGCCATGAACGGAACCCTCTGCACCCCCATCATTAGGCCCCAGTGGAACGACTTCGTCGTCATCAAGCGAGTCCTCGACATAGGCGCCCACGGCGTCCTCATCCCCTGGGTCAACAACAAGAAGGAGGCAGAGGACGCCGTCAGGGCTTGCCGGTATCCACCAGAAGGGATCAGGGGTTTTGGTCCCCGGAGAGCCTCTCTCTTTGACCCCGATTACTTCGCCACGGCCAATCAGGAGACCCTCGTCTCCGTCCAGATCGAGACCCAGAAGGCTCTTGATAACCTCGACGATATACTCGCCGTCGACGGCGTCGACGCCTGTTACATAGGACCCTGGGATCTCTCATCCAACCTCGGCTTCGGCCTTCCCCCGAGCTGGGACGAACCACGATACATAAAGGCCTTCGACAGAGTGCTAGCGATCGCAGAGGAGCATGGTAAGCCCGCTGGCATGTTCGCCAACGTCAAGAACATTAGCTGGGCTGTGGAGAGAGGCTTCAGGTTCAACACGGTTGGAGACGCTGACAGCTTCCTGATGCACGGCGCAATGACCGCCCTGGGGCAGGCTCAGGGAGGCTAGTCTGCTTCGAATTTATATAGGGATCAGAGCATTCACTGTTGAATCGTTTCAAAGGATTTGACAAGTATGGAAACGAATGAAGCCCTCAGCAAGATCCTCATGCCCGAGAGCATCGCCGTCGTCGGAGCCTCCACGGACCCATTCAAGTGGGGGCACATGCTCCTCTCCGCCATCCAGAAGGGTGGCTTCGAGGGCAAGCTATACCCCATAAACCCGAAGGCAACGGAGATCCTGGGCCTCACCTGCTACCCCTCCGTAAAGGATGTCCCGGGCGACGTGGACATGGCCATCGTCGTCGTCCCCGCCAGGGTCGTCCCCTTCATCTTCAACGACCTCGCTGAAAAGAACGTGGCTGGCGCCGTCATCATCACATCCGGCTTCGGTGAGGCAGGCGAGGAAGGCAGGGCACTGGTCGAGAAGATCAAGGTGAACGCTACCGGAAAGGTCAGGTTCATCGGCCCCAACTGCATGGGTATAACAAGCAGCCCAGCCAAGCTCAGCGCCCTGATGATACCATTCCTCCACGAAAAGGGAGATGTCGCCTTCATCTCCCAGAGCGGCGGCTATGGCCTTCAGCTCTACCTCAGGGCGTCCGCCATGGGTGTAGGCATCAACAAATTCATCAGCAGCGGCAACGAGTCCGACATCAAGGGTGTCGACTACCTCAGGTACTTCGCAGATGACGACAGCGTCAAACTCATCTGCATGTACATCGAGGGACTGAAGCAGGGACGCGAATGGTACGAAGCCGCCAAGGAGATCACTCCGAAGAAGCCCATAGTCGTCATAAAGGTAGGTGTCACCGAGGAGGGGGGAAAGGCCGCAGCCAGCCACACCGGTAGCCTCAGCGGCAGCGACAACATCTACGAAGCAGCGTTCAGACAGGCCGGGGTCATCAGGGCCAGCGACGCGGTCGAGATGTTCGACTTTATCAAAGGTCTCACATACGCTTCCCTGCCCGAGGGCCCGAACATAGGCATCGTCTCCAACAGCGGTGGTATTGCCGTTGAGACTGCGGACAGCCTCATCCAGAACGGACTGAACGTCCCCGTCCTAAGCCAGGAGGCCCAGGCGGAGATTCTAAAGGTTATCCCGGCGTTTGGAAACCCTCGGAACCCGGTGGACCTCACGGCCTCCCTGAACATGAACAGCTTCATGAGGGTGCCTGACATCGTGCTTGCCCAGCCGGAGATCAACGGTCTCATCACCATCGGCCTCGGAACGAGTATACTGCACACTATGTTTCCTGACGTTGCACCCGAGGACCTGAGCGGAATCTTCAGATGGCTCAACGAGCAGCTAATAGCCACCTATAAAAAGTACGACAAGCCCGTGGTGGTCATAAACCCAGCAGCAGATATAGAGGCAGAGTCAGCGAAGATAATGGAAGAGGCTCACATACCTGTCTACACAACACCAGGGCGGGCGGCTGACGTCATGGGCGTTCTCTACAGGCGGAAACTATACCTCGACAAGGTTAAGGCTAGTGATTGTAAATAGAAGAGACTGAAATGACCGATACAAACGGGTACTTACCCGGATGCGGAGAGTACTGCGGCTTATGCCCCTATCATACAGGGGTGAAGCAGCCCTTGTGCCCTGGCTGCAACGTGGTCAAGGGAAAGCCTTTCTGGGGTGAATGCAAGATCTACATTTGCACTTCTGACCACGATGTCCAACACTGCGGTGTATGTGAGGAGTTCCCATGTGAGGATTTCATCAACCACTACGAGGAAGCTCTCCCCGAAGGACAGAGGAACGCCGTGTTCCGAGCCGGCTTGCTGGCGTATCGTGCGAGACATGGAGACACAAAAACGATCAAACTTCTAGAAAAACTGAGAAAATAAGGGCATCAAACTCCACGATCCGAATGATGTAAAGGGAATGGCATATAAGAGGAAACGAAAAGTCCTATGGATGAGGGTGGAACCTTCTTTTTCACCATTTTCCTTAATGATAGGATCGGTTATTCCTCGGGTATTCTATGCTATCAAGTTTCAACTAGAAAAGATATGTAGTATACTGTTGAACCTATGCCTGCTTCGTGTAGTTGATTTGCAGGTCGGCTACCATCGCCTTTAATCTACCTGCCTCGTCCTCGGGTAGAGAAGACGTGAGCTTCTCCGTGAGGAAGGTGACGCAGTCAATAGCAGCGGCGGCCTTTACCAGGTCCTTCTCCACGTCCTCTTTTCCGGGGGTGAGTCTTACGCCCATGTACTGCCAGGCCTTAGCGGTTAAGAGGCTGACGAATAGCCCCAGTAACTGGTCTAGCTCAAAGGCGGTTAGGTCAACAGCTTGGGGACCCTTCTCCTCCTGCTTCTCGGTCATACTTCCTTCCTCAATCTGCTTCCCTTCTCTATACGTAGTATCGGATTATATCTTATATGGTGTCCATTATCCGTGATTATTTGAAAGGCAGACAGGCTTTGGAGATAAGTCTAGCATCTACTAGTCAGCACACTCCTCAACAAATGTTGAGTATTCCTGCAACCACTTAAGTATTGAACGAACACTATTGTGAGCTGTTTACCTGGATAGATACAGGACTAACCGTTGAACCTCTATTATTCTCTTCATGAAGGAGATCGAAGGATGAAGTTGTGGCGGAATTTTCGTAGATCTGGTTGTACAATCAATCAGTAAAAAAGAGTACA
>DAOVCM010000257.1 GCA_030670015.1 Candidatus Bathyarchaeota archaeon | reverse complement strand
TGCTCCTCCTTGATTTTAACTGGGTTTCAATTGATATAGATCTATCTTATCAAAGTCATTTCGCTTGAGGATCTGAACGTTTATATGAATATGAAATTATCCTTTTTATACATCATGTTTTACAGCATCTAGAAAAATGTTGTTTCTGGTTTGAGTCGAAGCATTATTTTTTAGCACTGGTCCTCTTCGAGGTCTTCCTCTTTGAGGGTTTTTTTCTTGTGCTCTTGGCCTTTTTCTCCTTAGGCTTTTCGGTTTTTTCCTTCTGCTTCTTCTCGTGGACCATGCGTACATGCTGTCTCATTCCCTGTTCGGTGTTGAAGCCTTTGCCACATATGGGACAGGGAACGATAATCGCAATGATCTCCACCTTTCTTCCGAGAAGCTCCTTCTTGAACCGTTTTATCAACCGCTCCCCCTGTTCGTAGGTCAGGGTCTTATCAGTTTTGACGACTAGGCCTAACTTGAGGTTGAAAGAGCTGAACCTATCCTCGTCACGTTTTAAGCTAACCTCGTCGATAACCCCTTTGATCCTTGAGTTCTCAGTCTCCAAATAGGTCACCATGGGAAAGAGTAGATAATTTGAGCTACTTCACAGACTTCAAGGGGTACAGTATTTAAAAAGGCTATTTCATTCAGCCCATATTCCCCTCATATGTTAGACAATCCCCAGATCGACCCAGGCGTTTTATCAAATCATATAAGTTTGAAAAAGATCAGTTGGGAAATATCGCTGCACGTAGAAGGGGATGCGTGGAGTTTTATCTCCAAGCTGAAGGAGATGCTGATAGATGTATTCAAAATAAAATGTGGAATTAATGAAAGTTAGCGCTTGTACACTCCATATTTCTCAACAGCTCTGGCTACTGCGTTATAATTAGCTAGTGGTGTATCTTGGAACAGAGTGCATCCTGGGCCGATGATGAAGCCGCCGTCTTTTCCGGCTCCCTCGATGGCTGCCTTGACCTCTTTCTCGATCTGTTGGGGAGTGCCATGGAGCATGGTCTGCCTTTGGTCGACGCCACCCACGATGCAGAACTTATCACCGTATATCTCCTTCGCCACCGGGGCAGGGGTGAAGCTCTTGTCCCACCAGTTGATCGCTTCTACGGGGTACCTCTTGAACCACCCCTCCTCCATGAGGCCGCCGTCCTTCTGCGGGTCCTCCTGATCATTACTACAGATGTGGAGAAGCCTGATAGGGGCGTGGCTCAGAGCATCCAAGATCTTCTTGTCATAGTTGAGCCCATATTCCTCGAGTTGTTCACGGCTCATCCTCGACCAGATCTGTCCACCGCCTCCTATCCCAAAGAAAATTCCTGTGGCGCCCTCGTCGACACAGGCCCTAGCAAAGTCGATGCAGGTCTGGGTGATGATCTCCAGACCCTCTTTAAGAGCGTCAGGCTGGTTCTTCATGTCACCGTAAACTCGTTCTGGGGTGGAGATACCATGAAGGGCCTGGACGAGGGGGCTGGGAATGGTGTAGATAAAGGGCATCCTCCGACCCATATCCCGTGCGAGAATTTCTACCGCCCTGAGGTTCTCCCTCAGCTCCTTTCTGGGGTCTAAGACCCAGAGCTTCCCCCAGTCCGCCGTCTCCTTGACGACGACGTCGACGGTCTCAGCGTCCTCTTGGTTATCTACGAACCTGAACCTTGACCCCCACTGGCAAGCCATGTACCTGTAATACGGCGTAACCTTGAGAAGATCCATCTTATAATCCAAAGCCCGCAGAAGGGCTATGTGAGCCTTGGCTGACTCCTCACCATCCCTGTTTGCCTTCTCCCAGCTGTAATACCGGAGAAAAGGCACAGCTGGAAAATGCCCCCACAGAGCCCATGGAACCCTATCGGGCACATCCCTTCGCATTACAGCCATAACTCTCTCGAATCTATCTGATTCCATGACCATTCCTCATGAAGAGGTGTGTTCCCTATTAAAAACTCGTACTGAGTTCATAGGAAAACCTCCGTGGAAACCCCTCTGCTTTAGCGGGGGGAGGAAACGGAGAGTAACTATAACTATTAAATATGGAGAAATGCTCTCCATAGAGTGATGAAGCTCACGCTCCTGGTGAAGCTCGCGCCAGACGAGCAGCAACACACTTTTCTTCTGAGAACTATGGAGGCGTTCAACGAGGCATGCAACGACATAGCCGAGATAGCCTACCACAACAAGCTCGCCAACAAGTGGGCCCTCCACAAGCTCGTCTATTACCGGGTTAGGGAGCAATACGGGCTCAGCGCCCAGATGGCCGTCAGAGCCATCAGCAAGGTCGTTGAAGCCTACAAACGGGATAAAAACAAGCTCTGCAAGTTTAGGCCTCACGGTGCTATGGTCTACGACGAACGCATCCTCAGCTGGAAGGGCCTCGTATATGCCTCCATACTCACCCTTGAAGGCCGTGTCAAGGTTCCCATCAGAATAGGAGAATATCAACGGGCTCGAATGGATCGCCTCAAGGGACAGGCGGACCTCCTCCTCAGAGACGATGTCTTCTACCTCGCAGCCACAATCGACGCCCCCGAGGAAACACCCTTTGATCCAG
>DAOVCM010000094.1 GCA_030670015.1 Candidatus Bathyarchaeota archaeon | reverse complement strand
CATCGAGCGCTTGAAGCCTGCAAAGACGCTTCTAACCTTCATTGATTTCGATCCATCTCATTGATCCCTTAGACGACTTTATTTCGTACGGGCGAAGTCAATATTTCACTGTTTTCTCATGGGATGACTACGTCAAATCATACTGGGACGATGAAAGAGGCAGATCTTCCCAAAACTAGCCACCGGAGAGGAGCGGAAAGACATGAGGAGGTCATACACACGAAGACACACACAGGGAACTCACGTGTGAGCCACCAAGAAAAAAACCGCAGAGAAGGCACATGATCCGTACAATCATGAAGAAACATCTCAAGAACCTTTCGAATAGGAGATGGAAAAAGGACAGCAAATTCCACTCTGAAGTGTGTTCCGCTTGAAAAAAAGACGCCAAATCAGCTGGTAATACAACTTCGTGCGGTTGCAGTGCGGAACACAGTCGGAACAGTATCCAGCAAAACTCAAAAGGCGTAAGAAACACAAGCCAAACCAAGAAATAAACCGGAAAAACCCTCCTCCCAGCACATTCGAAAAGGGGGGGAGGGGGGTACTACCATGTGCATGCTCTCTTTACAACCATGTGCTGCGATGCAGAGGCTCAGCTTGGTGGGGCAAGGACATCTCCTCTACATATATCGAGATCTCCGTTTACGATAGGTTGAATAACCATGTTCCAATAGCTGGCGTAACAGTAAGTATATACCTGTAATGGATGGGTAAACGTAGATAACATAAGCTAACCCCTCAAGAATAACTGATCTCGCCCGCGCACAATGTTTCAGGGAAATATTAAACTAACTTTTCCTAAATACCGAGATAACCGCACCATCAAAAAATCTGGGTTATATCACAAGTACTGAAACGTTTAATTTGTTCATCTTTTACTATTGAGCAAGGTCTCAGCAAGTCGAATGTGGGTGTGAAGGTTGACGCTTGACCCAGTTTTCCGTCCAAGAGCTGTCGCTATAATTGGGGCCTCTAGGACACCCGGCAAGGTTGGATACGTCCTGACGGAGAACCTGATCACTTCTAGGTATGATGGTAGAATCTTTCCTGTCAATCCAAACGCTGAGAAGATCCTGGGACTGAGATGCTACCCCTCAGTGCTGGATGTTCCCGGTGACGTCGACCTAGCGGTCATATCTATACCCTCTAAATACGTCCTGCAGGTTGCTGAGGAGTGTGGGGAGAAGGGTGTCAAAGCCCTCATTGTCATCTCGGCTGGGTTCAAGGAGACGGGGCACGAGGGTGCTGTACTGGAGAGAAAGCTTGTCGAGGTAGTGAAGAAGTATGGTATGCGTATGCAGGGACCGAACTGTCTCGGTCTCATCAACACCGCCACATCTCTTAATATTAGCTTCGCCGCAGCGATGCCTAGGAAGGGTGGTATTGGCTTCATCTCCCAGAGTGGGGCCCTGGGGACAGCTGTCCTCGACTGGGTTCTCAAAGAGGACATAGGCTTCCACAGCTTCATAAGTCTAGGAAACAAGGCTGACCTCGACGAGGTAGACTTCATCGAGGCTATGGGTGAGGATGAGACTATCGGAGTCATCCTCCTCTACCTCGAATCTATAGAGAGGGGACGTAAATTCCTTGATGTATCAGCCAAGGTCGTTGAGAAAAAACCAGTGATAATACTGAAAGGCGGCACATCAACGGCCGGCGCCAGGGCTGCGGGGAGCCATACTGGCGCCCTGGTTGGTAGTTTCCTCACATACAAGACTGCGTTCGACAAGGCCGGAGTCATCCTTGCAGACAGCATAGAGGAGCTATTTAACTACGCGGTCGCCTTCACCGAGCAGCCCCTCCCGAAGGGAGAGGGAATCGCCATCGTGACGAACGCGGGCGGTCCAGGCATCCTCGCGACTGATCTGAGCGAGAAACTTGGTCTCAGAATAGCTGGTCTCTCGAGCGATGTAAGGAACAGGCTCAGAGAGAATCTCCCCGCTGCTGCCGCCACAGGAAACCCCGTTGACGTGCTTGGAGACGCGAGGGCTGACCGCTACAAGTTTGCCTTGGAGGAAGTTATCAGAGATGAGCGTGTGAACGCCACTGTAATCTTACTGACCCCACAGGCCATGACTGAGAGCTTAGCTACTGCTGAGGGGATCGTCGAAATCCAGCGGAGATTTTCGAGTAAGCCTATTGTATGCATATTCATGGGGGGAAACTTGGTTACGGAGGCGAAGGAACACCTAAGAAGGAATGACATACCATGCTTCGACTTTCCCTCAGAGGGGATAAAAACCCTTTCAGCCATGTACAACTACGCTCGCTTCCTGAAGGAGCCTGATTATCCTCCAGCGAGGTTCAGGGACGTGGATCCGAAGAAAGTCGAGGAGGTTCTAGAGGTAGCGAGGAAGGATGGACGGGTGGTCTTACTCTCCAATGAGGCTGCCCAGGTGGTAGAAGCCTATGGAATTCGGATCCCGGAGAGTAGGATAGCCCAGTCTGCCGACGAGGCAGCCATATACGCAGAGGGACTTGGATACCCAGCGGTCCTCCGGATTGTCTCTCCTGACATCCTCCATAAGACTGATGTAGGAGGCGTTATTCTCAACCTGAATTCCGCCGACCAGGTACGCTCGGCGTTCAACGGCATCATGACGAGCGTGAGCAGGTTCATGCCCCGCGCTCGCATCTACGGTGTGATGGTCTACCACATGATTCCAAAGGGCCGGGAGATGATCATCGGGATGAGCCAGGACGTACAGTTCGGCCCCCTCGTCATGTTCGGCCTTGGCGGTATATACGTCAACTTCCTGAAAGACGTCTCATTCAGACTTGCACCACTGTCTGAGCCAGAGGTCTGTGAGATGATGGAGGAGACGAAGGCTTACACCCTGCTCAAAGGAATCCGGGGTGAACCGCCCTCGGACATCGAAGCCCTCAAGAGGACTATTCTCCGGGTGGGCCAGCTGGTCTGGGATTTCCCTCAGATCGTGGAGATGGACATCAACCCGGTTATAGTTTATGGTGAGGGAGAGGGCTGCGTCGCCCTCGATGTGAAAATAACTTTAACGAAGGATTGAGGATGTATTAACGATGGTATACTCGATATATGTATCGGGAATGAGATTCAGCGGAAAGACCGCTCTGTGTCTGGGTATGTTCGGCAAGTTCAAGGAGATGGGGTTCAAGGTGGGCTACTTCAAGCCTGTAGGTCAGGGCTTAAAGATGGTGGATGGCAAGCTACGTGACCCTGATGTTATCCTGATGAAGGAGGTTATGAACCTCTCCGAGAACCTCGATGAGCTCTGTCCTGTTGTACTGGGAAAGCGCTACCTAGACCAGATTACAACCGAGTGTGGAGAAGCCTCTGAGAAGATCCATCAGTCGTTCGAGAGGATTAAGAATGACAAAGATGTGCTCCTCATTGAATCTGCCGCGCGCCCTGAGTTCCTAACCTGTTGTAATCTTTGCATGCCAAAGTTAGCAAAGGAGTTTAACGCGAAGGTTTTATTCTCCGTTAAGGGAGACGATGATACTGCAGCTGAGAAGGCCATCCTCTACCGGGACTATATTAACTGGAAAGGCGGACAGATGCTCGGAGTAGTGCTCAACTTCGTTCCATACCAGCAGCTGGAGCGAATGCGCGGCATTGTCTCCACTGTCCTCAATAAATGCGGCGTTGAAGTGTACGGGATAGTTCCAGACCACCATGAACTCACGCTACCCACAGTCCAAGACCTAGTAGAAGTCTTGGAAGCCGAGGTCCTCACTGGTAAAGATAACCTTGGAAACCTAGTGGACAACTACCTTGTTGGTGCGATGTCTCCGGAGTCGGCTATGAGCTGGCTACGGCGTAGCGTAGGACGGGCATTCATCACCGGAGGCGACAGGGCAGACCTCATCCTCACAGCGTTGGAGACAAAGCCCAGCGCGATCGTCCTGACGGGAAACATTTACCCCTCCATCCAGGTGCTCACCGCGGCTGAGGTTAAGGGTATTCCGATCCTTCTCGTCCCATATGACACCTATACGACGGTGACAAAGCTTGAACACCTAGACGGTAGGATAGTGCCCTCTACTACATCGACAAAAAAGATACAGCTCACTCGCCGAATTGTGAGTGAATACATTGACTGGAAGAGAATCCTAGACGAGTATGTCACCTGGAAACACGACGAGACAAGGGGTTAGAACAGACATTTTTCTTGGATGTAAGATCTCCCGAGTTGAAGTGCCAACACGGCCTTCTCAAGCTCTTTCCCCAGATACGCAGCATGGTCAAGTTTACTAATGAGGCCATTCCGAATAATGGTCTGATATATCTCCCTCGAGTCTCTACCCTTCACGATCACATCAGGCTCAACCTTGTTTCGAGGGAAGTGAATGGCAACGACAAGATCCCTTTCCCTGTCTACTTGAATGTTAAACCATCCCATCTTGTCAGAAATAAACTCCAAGTCTCCTTTAGCATCAAGTAGACTTACACTCTCCTCAACAATCCTGTCATATGGTGCCTCAACTCGGCGCTTCTCCTTCAAAACCAAAAGATCAAGACCTAGATCTTTAGGAAGAGTGTCTCTATGCTTCGCTAGGAACATCATCTTTGAAGCTATAGCAGTCTCACGGACACTCCCTAAAGCCTTGGGACTGTATTCAGGGATGAAAAGGAGGTTAGCACTTACCTCGCATGCCAAGGCTGCAAGCAAGCCATTTACCCCGGTAGAGTCTACGTCGATGAGCTCGGTGACATTTCCAAGGCCGAATAATACAGGTGTCTCCTTGTCGCCCTGGCGGAAGATCTTGTAAGCCATTAGGGCCTCTAACAAACCGGGTTTTAAAACCGGTTCAAGAACAGGATCGGCGACTATTTTCTCTATACCTAGATCTCTGGCTTTCAGGATGTTCTCCCTCAAGGCAGTAACTCTCTCCTCCGCCTCTTCTGGTAGGACACCCTCCTTCATGTTTGAGGGAAGAACTACCACAGGAATATCAGAGACATAGGAAGCCACATCCTCCATGTTACCCATGTCCACACTGA
>DAOVCM010000190.1 GCA_030670015.1 Candidatus Bathyarchaeota archaeon | reverse complement strand
ACATCCTAAAAAAGGGGAGGGGGGTAGAATCGTGCGCACTTCAGAGGGCTGCGCGATAGAGGCCGACCATATCCTCCTTCGAGCAGGGTCGGGGATTCCTAGGGTGGCAGTGGTCGAGTATCGCATTCCGGGCCATTACCGCGATGTCCTCATCGGTAACGCCCCACTCCCTGAGGCTGGGCTGTACCTGTAAACGGAGGAGCAGCTTGTGCATCACCTCGGCGGCCTCCTCAGCCAACTGCGTCACCGTCAACCCCTCGGCGCCGACACCGAAGATACCAGCTACCTCAGCATACCTATATGCAACCCTCCCCATCGCAGGGCCTTCAGCTAGGTTGAACCGGATAGCGTGGGGGAACATAATACCGCAGGCCGCTCCATGGGGTATACCGGCCTGAGTGGAGAGCTGATGGGCCAAGGAGTGAATGACGCCGAGACCCTTATGGAACGCCATGGCCCCGAGGGTTGACGCCATCATCATGTCCTCACGCCCCCGCCTGTCACCCCCATCATCATAGACCTTCACCAAGCTCTCAGCCACAAGCCTCATCCCCTCCCTAGCGAAGGCGTCAGCAATCGGCGCATATTGGTCCACCACAAAGGCCTCTAGGCTGTGGGAGAGGGCGTCAAGACCCGTGTAGGCTGTGAGCCCCGGGGGCATGCTGACGGTTAACCCAGGGTCAAGAACGACAATCTCCGGTAGCAGATACCGGCTACCGATAGCCCTCTTCCGGTTCTCAGCAGTGTCAGTGATAATTCCCCCGCGAGAGACCTCGCTCCCCGTGCCAGAAGTAGTCGGGAGCGCTATGAAACCCGGAACATCAGCCGTAATAGACCTCCCAGGATCAGCACCTCTATAATACTCCTCAAGGCTCCCCGGATGCCTAGCCATGAGGATGATACCCTTAGCAGCATCCATTGGGCTGCCTCCGCCGACGGCGACGACGAGGTCACAGTCACCGTCCCGATAAATCTCCAGCCCCTCCTCCACGTTCCTGTCGGTAGGGTTAGGCTGAACCCCATCATAGATTAAATAAGGGATACCCTCCCGCTCCAAGGAGGCCTCGACGCTGGATAACAGTCCTACCCGCCGGACACCCTTATCCGTAACTATGAGAACCTTACTCCCATTCAGGTCCTTCACACACCCACCGGTTCCCTCAGCCCCTCCCCACCCAAAGCGAATGGACGAAGGGAAGTTGTACACCATCTCACTCAACCCAGAGTCCCCCCAACAATAACTCCAACCGTAAGCATTTAAGGCGATTTTGCTGCCAAACTATGGACATCCCTCTGCTGAAGCGGGTTAAGGAGCCGCATAAAACGGGTGTTCCCCTCAATCCTCCTCTTCGGACCTAAAGTGTTTAAGGAAAATCCCATGGATCTCCTCCGGCTTCTCAAAGGGAAAGATCCCCTCCATAGCCGCTAGCCTCCTCACGTTCTCAGCATCCTCCTTCCTAACCCTGAGCCTGAGATCCCGTCCATCAGGAAGTTTTGTGACAGTCGCGCCCTCACGGTAATCACAGGGCATAACATACACGGGAACATAGGCCTTCAGAGCCTGAATCGCCCCATTGGTAAGCATCGTGTCCGAAATACCGTAACTAAGCTTCGCCACAGTATTCGACGACGACGGGGCCAACAGCAGGAACTCGAACTCCCCCAGCTGCAGCCGACCAGCCAGGAACGGCGAGTTAGCGTCCTTCTCAACCCAGACCCGGTCGAAGCACTCCCTGAGACCCTCTCTGAGCTTGTAATACCTCGTAACCTGCTCTCCCGCCCGCGAGAGAAAGACCTCGACATCCAGATCATCCGCAAAGACCTCCACAACCTCCTTCATCACGTCGAAGGTCTCCCTCAGCTTGTCGCCGCTACCGGTGATACCCCACGCGACCTTACGCCTCTCTCCCCTCAAAGACATTAGAATCACACCGATGCCGATGATCCCCTTCCCTGCAGGAACTCTGCAAACCGCTTCACAGTTTTCCTCAGGCTCCTGAAGCCTTCCTCATCCGCCATTACCCCCTCCATCGTGTCCTTCGACCAGAAGGTCGCCCCAATATTCGCGCCGAAGAAGCCCCCGCTCAGGGTAAGCACCCCGTTCAACGTGTAGAACGTCATCATCTGCTGGATAGCCAGCTCCTGACCACCAGCCCTGTCACCACCGACGGCGACAGCCATCCCGACCTTACCCCTGAAGACATCTGGGTCCGAAGCCACAAGAGCCCGGGTCCGGTCCATGACGGCCTTGGTTTGAGCGCTGATGCCACCGTTGTAAACCGGAGAGGCAATGACGATGCCCTCGGCATCTCTCAGGAGAGGATGGAGTTCCTGCATGTCGTCCTGGATGACGCACCCCTTTTTCTTGAGACAGTAATCACAGTGGTTGCAGAAGCCGATCTTCCTTCCCCTCACAGAGAAGAAAGCGGTCTCAAACCCCCTCTCCTCGAGCTTCTTCAAGGCTTCCCTCAGGACATACTCCGTGGTCTTAGCCCTCGGGCTCCCAGATATTCCCAGGATCATCACATGATAGCAATTACGGAAACTGAAAAACCTTTTTTCGACACCCATCCAGCGGCCACATGCTACAGGTTACATCTCCCAGGGTTTCACTCTGTTCGAAGCCTGACATCATAACTTGACACAACCGAGGAGAAGGATTTTAATAAGCTCAGGAGAGGAGATAATGCAAACATTTGGAGGCTTTGAAGGTGGATCAATCACTTGTGTTTCTAGAGTTCGAGTATATCTTCGGCATAGCCCTAGTCTTTGTGCTCCTCCTCATGTACCTGTTCTACGTGAAGTATCCGTACGACAAGGACTAAAAGAACGCCATAAAGGTGAAGATTTCACGCGATTTTTCGTAACACGTTATTTCCGTTGAAATTAGCCCGGTATCAGGCTCCTGGAACGCCTGTGATGGTCACCGAGATAAGCTTGATGAGGTACCCGATTGCCCCCAGGATGGCGACGCCGATGAAGACGATCTTAATGCTGAGCCAGTAGGTCTTCCAGTCAGGTTTCGCCAGTGTCCTGAGAAGCCGCGTGGCCGACTGGAAGAAGCTGCTTAATCCCATGGTGACGCTCCTATCGGGGAAGAACACCCTTAAATCCTTTATGTATCCCCCAGGATCTTATCGGCAAACCAGGCAGCGTCGAAGCGCTGGAGGTCCCCGTATCCCTGGCCGACACCAACATATATGATGGGCTTCCCGGTTAGGTACGAGAC
>DAOVCM010000092.1 GCA_030670015.1 Candidatus Bathyarchaeota archaeon | reverse complement strand
CTCGTGGAAAAGAACACTAAATTAACCTATGAAAAGTGTTTAAGAGCTTTTCATGAATCACTTTCACCAATAAAAGGGGTGCAAAAAAGAAGTGATAGAATTCGACTTATCAAAACTGAGGAGGACTCTTTAAAAGCATTTTATAAACCGTTATAGAACATCTCCTACAGGTGTGCACAAGGATTATTCAATTCTCTTCAGGATCGTCAAAGCCTTATCGGAAAGCTCATTTGAACCTCGATACTTCTTGAACACGCCTAACCTCCTGAACTTACGACGAACACAGAATCCTAAAACGTCCTCTGGAGGAATGCCATTAAATATCATGCGCAGCTCCGACGCATAGAAGGTAACCAAATTTCTATAACTCAGTTCAACCAAATCCATCTGGATATTCTGCATTTCTTTTTTACTATCCATAGTCGTAGGAAATCTTTACTCTATACATTGACATAAAACTTTCGTTAACTCTGTTCAGAAACAATAGTATCTCCATCAAACCCCTATGAAAGGCTTGTCAAACCTCTTTTAAAGGTCTTAAAATAGGATAATTGCATTTTTTAATAAACTTATAGGGAATAGATTTTAAGCATCTTTGGAGCTTTGTGGTACTTCATCCACCACATATGACAGGAAAGATGATGACTTTATCACCAAGTTTCAGCTTGGCGGAAGGCAATAAACGCTTGTTGTTCACTAGGACCCCAATAACCCTCATATTGTAAGGGTAAAGATGTCTTTACCAAGACTTTTATGAAATCTCTGAGCGATGTCGACCCTTCGACGTATTTGACCGTGGTATTCGGATACATCTATTGATAATATTGGCGAAGTAGAGACTTATCGGTTTCGTTCGTTCCCTATTGTTTGAGAATCTGCATACAAGCATCTGAACACTAAAATAACCACAGACTCGACCCCAACCCACTTCTTAGAACCTGGCGGGGAAGGCGAGATCCACCATATTAAAAATATTATCATGATCTAAATAGAGAACAGCTCTTCAGCGTTTTTCGTTGTAACCTTGGCAACTTCATCTTCTGAGGTATCTTTCAGCTCAGCGAGGGCCTTCAATGCAGTTAGCAAATTCGAAGGCTCTGATGGTCTGTTACGATTTCGGGGATTTATCGGGGCATCGGTCTCGATAACGATCCTTTCTAAAGGCGCTACAGTTAAGGCAGCTCTGTGGTTCTTGCTAAACTCCGCTGCAGGCGTCGCTGAGATGTGGTAGCCTGAGTCAATGAGCTCCCTTAGAACGTCCAGGGGGCCACTGAACCAATGGAAAACGACCCTGTCAGGTCCGCTCCGTCGGGCGAGGTGGAGAGCGTCCTGCCAGGAACCACGTCCGTGGACTGATGCCGGTAGCCCATGTTCCTTCGCTATCTGAAGCTGTTCGACGTAGAGTTGACGCTGTCTCTCCTGAATTTCCTTGCTCTTCCGTGCCTTTCTGTTCCAGTAGTCGAGGCCTATTTCGCCCACGGCTACACACTCGTCCAGTTTTTCTTCAATGAACTGTAATGTTACGGGAATATCTTCCTGGGTCTGTTCAGTTGGGTGAATGCCCAGTGCAGGGTAAACATATCCGGGAAAGTTCTCTGCCCACAGCAACGTTGCCTTGCAGGTTCGGAGGTTGGTGCTGACAGCGATGACGGCGTCCACCCCAGTCTCATTAGCCCGTTTCATGACTCCGTCCATATCCTCTAGGTCGCTGAGGTGGGCGTGTGTGTCTATGAGCCTCCTTAAACTTCTCAATCCGCTCAACACTTTCAGAGGTAGAAATTAAAGATTATTGAAGTTCAATAATGTTAGCTAAAACGAGGAAAACATTTTTAGTTTGAACATTCATCCGCTAGGGTTCACCGCCATCTTTCCAGCTCGTTCTCAATCTTTATTCGGGAGTTGCGCCTCTTCAAGATGTACCATACAAGCCAGGTTACTGTGAAGATAGGCAGTACATCAAACCCGGGGATAACCTCGAAGAGGGATATGAGGCCTAGCCAGCCAAAGGAGAAGACGCAGAACACGACGCCTACTAAGTCTATGACATCTCCTGCTAGAGGAACCATCAACACAGGGAGGATGTACTCCACGATGTCGAGGCTGAGACACACCAGTATGGTTACTAGTTCGTCCCAGTTCAGGCGGATGAGCCACGGTGCTGACAGGGTCTTCACGGACAAAGCCGCTACCAATCAGAATATAATGTCCCGTATATAAAAATCAAGGGATTGAGCCCTCGACTACGGGGGAACGGGTATTATGTACTTCCCTGAATCTCCCGGTGCTATGATGAATGTCCCTCTGCCAGATGCTGAGATGTCTCTAAGGGTCTCAAGGTAAAGGTATAGTCTGGTGAGTTCTGCCTTGTCTATCTCAGGATTCAACGCGGCGATGACCTCGATGGCTTCACTCGTGGCGTTCGCGATAATGATCCTAGACTTCGCCATCCCTTCAGCTTTTATAATCTCAGACGACGCAGTGGCATTAGCGAGTACAAGTATACGGGTTCTGTTAAAGTTAGCGGCTATGGCTAGCTGCTCAGCCGCAAGCTTGCTCTCGATCGCGCTGATAAACGTATCCGGTAACGCTATCTTTCTCAGGTCTACTCCGTCGATGAGCACGGCGCCTGCGAGGGATGCCTCCTCGCTGAAAGCCTCTGAGAGGGACTGCACCAGCATGGTTCCTATGATCCCCCTCTTCTCAATAGTCTCGATAGCCGTAAAGTCAACGATGAGGTTCCTTACGGCCTCTCGGATTATAGGTATGATAGCCCGATCCCTCCAATCTAAGCCTGGAAAGCGCCTGAATAGTTCGACAACGCTGGAGGGCGATACCCTCCATCTCACTGTGATATCTATGTCTACCCTTAGCCCATCCTTCGTAAGGGCCTCAACTGCAGGGAAGTCGTCTGCGGCGGTTCGCTCGCTCCACATGTTGACGCTGTCAGTGGCTACATAGATCTTGAAGACACTTGCCTAAGGAGCCTTTATGAAGTACCTTGCGTTGTTCCCGTCTCCGATAGAGCTTATCGTGCCGAAGGCGGGGTCGACGATGATGGCGATGTACCCTACGCTGACCCGTCCAACGCTGAAGAAGAGGACACCGCCGATGATTATGATTATAACAATGGCCACAGCCCCGATCCCCTCGATCTTAGGTGTTCTTTCGAAGTATCCCTTATCCATTTTACATACTTCCTGCTGAGCGGGATATAGAAAAGGGGGGTTTTAAGTTTTCTGACTTTATAGCATTAATCCCTGATACCCTCGAGGACGCTGATGACGTTCCAGATCCTGGTTCTGGTGTACATCGGCATATTTGGGTCCTGAGAGATCTGGTCGAGGACATCGATAGCGTTGGCTGCCCTCGCTGCGAGGCTTAGACTCTCGTCTTGGAGCATGTCTGAAGCCTGTTTAGCCGTTCGCCTTATGTTTCTCGGGGTTGTATTGTCCTCGGCAACCTGGTTGAGGATGGCCATTGCTTGATTGAGTTTTTGAATATACGCTTCTTGTTTTTTTGACATTACATTACCTCCTTTAGGCGCATATACTTTGATAATCCGCCTAGGTTTAATGTTGGATAATACAACCAAGAGGTACGGTTAAAAACCTATCTCTCACTGGCTCAGATAGTGATAGCTTGTACAATGGAGGTTAGAATGTGGATGTACTCATTATGGTCGTTGAAAGGTTCTGAGGCTCTGTTATACCGTCTGGATCTTCCAACGTTCTAGCGTGAACTTTCATCCTCAAACCTGTCACTTGTATTAGAGAGAAAATTAGGCTCATTTTTTAACCCTGCCTCCATTTCCAGTCCACGATAATTTAATAATCGTCACTCAACCTCCATATGCCGTGAAGGTTCTTGACTGATCTCGATGAGAGACTGCTAGTTGGGTTCGGCGACGTCATCGACAGGATTGTAACGACGCCAGCGGGAACGGCGCCAGTGATCACGAAGGGAAGAGGGGGACCTGTAAAGTCGAGGTATTCTTGGATGCGGGTTTACGATGAGACCCGAGCCAAGTTCGGGAGGCCCTTGACCCTATTAGCCGCCGAGAGACTGAGAAATGAGGTAAAAACTGGGGACTATGTGTTCATAGTCACGAACAGCCACGAGATGGATGGCCCACCAGGCTCAGCTGCCCTTGCAAGGTCTTTGATCGTGGGTTTAAACGCGATCCCCGTTATTCTCGCGAATTATGGGGAGAACACGAAGTTCGAGAGGTCTATCCCGCAATCGTGCATCGGCGCTCAGCTCATCCCTGTAGCAGACCAGGGAGAGCTGGGAGGGAGCATCTGGACTCCTTACACCGTCCTGATCCACAAATGGCCTGAGATGTCGGTGAAGCACGCAGAACAGGAGGCAGAGAGAATCTTGGATGAGTTCGAGCCTAAGGCGCTCATCACTGTCGAAGCCGTCTCATGCAACAAGAAGGGTATAAGGCATGGCGCACTAGGAGGACCGAGGAACAGCGGAGACCCTGACGAGGAGATCGTGAGGTGGAACGAACTCCTCGAAGCCGCCAACAAGAGGAGGATACTCACTATCGCCACAGGTGACAACGGAAACGAGTGCGGTTTCGCCACGATAGAGAATATTATGGGGAAGTATCACGAGTTCTGCGCTGATTGCGGATGCCCATGTGGCGGGGGAATAGTATCCGCTTCAAAAGCTGACATCGTCATCCCCGCCAACTCATCCAACTGGGCGTGCTACGGTATCGAAGCGTGTCTCGCTAAGATCCTGAACAAACCTGAGGTGATGCACGACGAGTATACTCACAACAGGATACTGCTCAACTGTGCGAACGTTGGCATACCGGACGGAGCCAGCGCCATGTGTACGCCTACCACCGATGGGTCCTCGCATGAGGCGTGCATGTACATCGTCGGTCTGTTGAGGCAGACGGTGATAATGAGCTTCGTGTCGCTTGTGAGGGAGTCCCGCTGACGATATAAGCGGGTAGAATGGAAAGGGGGCTCATATGATCTCTAATTCGTCCATTAAGGCAATTG
>DAOVCM010000173.1 GCA_030670015.1 Candidatus Bathyarchaeota archaeon | reverse complement strand
GTCTTGAGATAAACAACGCCATCATCAGAGCCCGGCATGAGATCGTGAAAAAAGGTATGGCACCCCGACAGTGCATAGCCCTTTCAAAAAATATCATAGAGGAGGGCAACCCGATGGGCATGCCCGCCGAGGATAGAACCCTCTGGTTCGAGGAACTACCAGACGAGTTCCCCTTCAAGGGCAACGACGCGTTATACTGGGCAGGGTGCTCCACCGCCTACAGACTCCCCGGAGTCGTCGAGTCGACGACAAACGTCTTGAAGAAGGCAGAATTGGACTTCGGGTTGCTAGGGGATGGCGAGGGATGCTGCGGTCTCATCCTTTATCTTGTCGGTCTGTGGGATGAAGCCAGAAGGAACGCCTTGAAAATCTCTAGGCAGTTGCTGGAACTTGGAACTAAACTGCTGGTAACAAGCTGCGCAGGCTGTTACTACGCCTTCACCCGGGTCTACCCCGTTCTGAAGGTTCACCTACCTCTCAAGGTGTACCACACATCCCAGTTGATGGAGTCGCTAATTCTCGGTGACCGGCTGCATCTGAGAGGAATGAAAGGAAGTTACCTATGGCATGATCCATGCGATCTGGGAAGGCACTGCAACGTGTTCGAGCCGCCGCGCAACGTATTGAAAGCGATCCCACGGCTTAAGCTGCTTGAGCCACCCCTTAACAGGACGCATGCCATCTGCTGCGGAGCCGGCGGAGGCCTATGGATGTATAACACGAATCTAGCCGAGAAAATGGCGTATTCAAAGCTCGATGAGGAGATTTCACCTCTCGACATAGACGGAGTTGTTACAGGGTGCCCCACGTGCATACTTAATCTAAGATTCGCATCCAAATCTCTCCAACATGAGATAAATATCTATGATATCGCAGAGTTGGTCAATCAATGCTTGTAGAAACCTGACGATCTTTAAGGATAAATGAATTGAATTCCTCCTCGGCAAGTGGTTACGTATTGCGGCTGTCTCAGTTGATTCAATCCTGAGTATATTTGGAGGATTTTAGGACATGCCTCTCTCTCAACATGTTCTATGTAAGGGATCTAGGCGGCGAATTGATGAATAGCTGCGGATAACTCCTTTAAACTATGCTATCATAAGGATTAAGTCGATGCGTGTGTGAACTTCTATGAAAGGAGGGCTTCTAGCCATCGTCTCTCACCCAGACGACGAAACCTTCGGCTGCGGTGGGACTCTAGCGCTCCATGCGGAGAACGGGTATCCGGTGAGCGTCCTGTCCCTGACTTGCTCACCTGAGGAGAGACGCAGCGAGTTGATCAAAGCGACGGAGGCATTGGGCTTGGAAGAACCTCTTATATTCGATGGGGATCGGGTTACAAGTGATAAAAGTCTGGTTCGCCTAGTTTCGGATGTCATAGTCTCCAAACGGCCTGAAATAGTTATAACGCATCTTCCCTTCGACTACCACAGTGAACACCGACTAGCCTTCGAACTCGTGAAGGAGGCAATCGAGTGGGCCGCACACACTACAACCTACAATCAACCTTGGACCGTGGAGAGACTCCTCCTTATGGAGGTAAACACTCTCATACCGACCCCACACATCATCGTCGACATATCAGACGTTTTTCATAAAAAGAAGGAGGCCATCCGATGCTACACATCCCAGCTGGCAAAATTCTCCTGGGGCTACTACGAGAAATTCAACACTCGGAAGGCAGAACTCAGGGGGACACAGGGAAGCTGCCAGTATGCGGAGGCTTTCATCGAGGAACCATTGGCGAAGAACAGCCCCTTCTTCACGAATAAATCAACAAGAAACCTCTTCAAGAAATCGGGTTAATAAACCCGCCAAATCGCAAGGAAAGGTTAAAGCGGTTCTATGTAGTTCATAACCCTATATTAGGTGAAGCCAAGTGACACTGCATGGACTCAAGGTCATCGATTTCCACGCTCACTTCCCTACATCCAACACGAGCCGCTGGAGAGGTTATAGGCAGAGGCTGATTGAGAAATACGGCGAGGAAAGGGTTCAGATTATGCTGGAACAGTCTAGGGGATACAGGGATGAGTGGAGGAGAATGTGGGGCTTCAAACCACCCGAGTCTGGAACTCACACAGACGAGGAACAGGCGGCGAGATGGGTCGCTGACCTTGATAAAAAAGAGGTGGAACGTGTGAACTTCGTCACAGGTGGCGGGAACGACAACCTAGCAAAGATCGTTGGAATGTACCCTGATAGGTTCACGGGTTTTGCCCACCATAGCCCCTTCGAGGAGGGAGCAGCTGAGGAATTGGAGCGTGCTATAAGAAAATTAAGACTGAGGGGCTACAAGGTTATCGCTTCCGCCCAGACCAGACCCATCGACGACGAGGCAGCCTACCCTGTCTGGGAGACAGCTGAGAAGCTTGAGATCCCTGTGCTCATCCACTTTGGCGTCCTTGGAGGTGGAGGAGGTCCAACCCTAGACCTTAGGAACATGAATCCCCTCACATTCTGGGAGGTGGCAAAGAGCTTCTCAAAGATTGACGTCGTCATCCCCCACTTTGGCTCAGGCTACCTACGGGAACTCCTCCAGCTCTGCTGGTCGTGCCCTAACGTCCACATTGACACCTCAGGTTCGAACCAGTGGATGAGGTGGATGCCCGTCGACCTCGGCTTAAAAGACCTATTCAGAAAAGCAGTGGAGACGGTTGGTCCTGACCGACTTATCTTCGCGACCGACTCCAGCTACTTTCCAAGGGGCTTTAGCGAACCCTATCTCAGGGAGCAGCTGAAGACATGCCGCTCCATAGGAATAGAGGAGAGCAGCATAGAGAAGATCTTCTACAGGAACGCCGTAAAGCTGCTCAAGCTATAATAAACGATTATTCCAATTTCCGATGGTTTTGATCACAATATTCCTATACATGGATGTAGACAGAGCAGTCAAATAACGAGATATATTTAGTATAGAACGCGCTTCACAAGGGTTTATATTTAGTTTCAGGAATGAAATGCAAAACACAGCTAATAATTAGGGGTCAAATTGACATCAGAAAGTGACAATCCTCCTGTGCACAGGCTGTACTCAAATACGGGTGAGACAGGTGAAAAACGTGTGATTGCGGAGGAGCTTTGGGGTCAGATTCCCTCCGACATGGAACACGCCTACAGACTCCTAAATGTGGTGAAGGAGAAATACGGCCCAGCTCAGGATGCTCTTGAGGAACTCAAGAAGGCAATGAAGAGGCAGCTCAGAAAGCTTGGTATCCTGACCTCGCTTGTCACGGAGAATATAGACCGCCTGGATCAAGGAGTAGTGGAAGCTGGTCAGCAGCCCATGTGCCTCGGCGGGCCAAGCCTGATACTGAACAAGGTTGCTTATGCTAAAAGCCTGAGTGATATCGGGGAAAGCGACTTCGTCCCTCTGTTTTATGTCGCCGACTACGATGGCATCCAACCCGAGCTACTGAACATCAGAGTCCCCAGCCCATCTCCCCGTGGGCTCCTCATAACCTATCCT
>DAOVCM010000043.1 GCA_030670015.1 Candidatus Bathyarchaeota archaeon | reverse complement strand
TACCTGATCAGTGAAATCCCGCCCTGTTAGAAACTCCTCAGCTCTGTGCACCCTGACAGGTGATGGTGTACATGCCCCTAGGACTATCCTGCATTCCTTCACTGTGCCTTTTTCTAATACTAGAACTACGGCCATGTTTACTGTGGCGATGTCGAAGTTTGTCCACCCTATCTTGATGAAGGATGTTCCCGCGCCTTCAGGGAGATATGGTGATGATACTCCGGTCAGTATCTCGTTCGGCGTCAGAACCGTCCTACCGGGACCTTTAAAGAACTTCTCAATGGGGACGACTCTGGTTCCTTCGAGGCCTGCTATACTGGCTTCGGCATCCAGAGCCAGTAAGACGGTAGCCGTGTCTGCGCACGGGCTTGCATTACACAAGTTTCCACCTATTGTTGCCACGTTTCTGATCTGGACTGAGCCTATGGTTGTTACGGCCTCATGTAGTAGAGGTAGTTTTTCTTTGATGATTTGGGATAGCTCTATTGATCTGAGCTTTGTAAGCGCTCCTATACTGATGCCCTCAGGCGTCTCCTCGATCCCCTGTATTTCAGGGATTTTTTTCAGGTTGACTAAGTGTTTTGGCTCAGAGAGTCTCTGCTTTATCCTTGGTATCAGATCCGTACCTCCGGCGAGAACCTGGACTTTCCCCTTGTGCTTCTTTAAGAGTCCTAGCGCTTCGTCAAGACTGAGGGGTGCGTGATACTCGAACTGCATTGGGATTATGTGGGTGTTATACCTGTTGATCTCCAATTTTATGCCTCCTTTTCCTTCAACGCCTCTAAAACCTTGATCGGTGTGATTGGAAGCTCGAAAAAGCGGATGCCCAGAGCGTTCTGGATGGCGTTCGCCACCGCCCCTGCCACAGGGTTGAGGGCGCCTTCTCCTATGCCCTTGGCTCCGAATGGCCCGGTGGGCTCATATGTGTCGGCGAAGAAAACAGTGAAATCCTCCAGATCTGGCAAGTCCTGGCTGCTGGGAACCTTGTAATTGGATAGGAAGCCTCGGTTGACAAGGTCGCCGCTTACTGGATCATAGACGGTGTCCTCCAGCGTTGTCATGCTCCACCCCTGGGCGAAGCCCCCGTGCACCTGCCCTGCAGCCAGCACGGGGTTAATGACGGTACCTATGTCGGCGCCCGCTACGACCCTGACAGGCCGGATCTTCCCCGTCCAGGTGTCCACCTCCACGTCGACGAAGTATCCTGTGAAGTGAGGCGGACAGCTCGGCTGCCTGTAGCTGTCAACCGAGGCTATTGTACCCCAGTTCTTATGTCGGGCTGTCGACGCGATCTCCCCGAAAGTTATCTCCCTTCCCTCGATACCTTCTGCGAAGATGACACCCTGCCCTCTCTCCTCGTCACATCTAAACTTAAGGGCGTGTGGGTATGCGTCCAGCATCTTTCCGGCGAAGTCCCTGAGTTTCTCCTTCACCTGTCTGGCCACCTTCAGAGCCGCCCCTCCTCCGCTGTACACGCCTCTTGAAGCGTGGGTGCACACATCGTAGACGGTTGTGCCGGTGTCCGCTGAGATGATGTTCACGTTATCCAAGGGTACGCACAGCTCCTCTGCAATGATCTTGGTGTGGGCTTCCAGGGTTCCACAGCCGTGATCCATCAAGGCTGACACGTAGTCAAAAGTCCCGTCCTCATTCATCTTGAGCATAGCTCCCCCAAAGTCAATGATGCTGCTCGGAACTGGCGCACCCGCACTGCTTGTATGAAATCCCCGGCCCATACCAATACCCCGTCTGTATCGCCCCGTCTGTGTCTCGGGCTTGGGGCGGTTGTACCAGTCAATCATCTCAGCGCCTTTCTTGAGTATCTCCTCCACTCCGCAGCTATGAATGATAGACTTGACGGTGGGGCCCTGTCCCCAGAAAAGATCGCCCAACCCTATGTAGTTTTTCAGCCTGAAGTCTAGGGGGTCTATCCCGATTTTCCCAGCGAGTTCGTCCATGAGGGTCTCCACGGCCCATGTTATCTGAGGGTTACCGTAGCCCCGAAAAGCACAGCTGGGCACCTTGTTGGTGTAGACAGCTTTCCCGACGTAACTCTTAGCGGGGAGCTTGTACAGGCTCACCCACCAACCGACGACGCACCCTAGGAGGGGGTATGCCTGGATCTGATGGGCGCCAATGTCTAGGATAGCCTCCATGTGTCCGGCGGTAAGCTTTCCGTCCTTTTTCACTCCGATCTTGAGCTTGAAAATCATCTGATAAGATGCATGGTCGTGGAGGTCCTCCTCGCGGGTATAGGTGAGCCTCACAGGGCGCCGGCTCTTCAGCGCTAGGGCGACTGCTATGGGGACAACGGGGTTTACCTGGATGCTTGAGCCGAAGCTGCCTCCTAGGGCAACCTTTACAACTCGTATCTTTCCCACGGGCAGGCCGAATATTTCGTGGAGGAGTAGCCGTGTGTTGTGAATTGTCTGTGTAGTGCTCCAAACAGTGATACCTCCGTCTGGCTCAGGTCTCACAACCACAGACTTAGTCTCCAGCTGGTTGTGATACCGCCTATTCGTCCTGTAGGTCCGCTCAATAATCACGTCAGCTTCCCTGAACCCCGCCTCTACATCTCCCTCGGTTATCTCCAGCTGGCAGGCTATGTTATTCCGAACCTTCAGGACCTCATCCTTTAAGAGGATCTCCTCGTGGACTAGCTCCCTCCCAGGCGCCATAGAGTCCAAGGCGTCGAACGAGGCCTCTAGAGGCTCAAATTCAACCTTAACCGCTTCGAGAGCCCTCTGAGCCTCCTCCTCGGACTCGGCTGCAACACCAGCTATCGCCTCCCCAACATATCGGGGCTTGCCTGTCAGCATACGCCAATCCTTGTAAGTAGCCTCAGGGACGCTCACAAGCCTGGGACAGAACCTTAAATCAGGGGTCTCCTCGAAAGTAACCACCGTTGCGCCCAAGGCTTCAGCCCCGCTAACATCGATAGACTTCACCCTCGCGTGAGGAAAAGTACTCTTAAGCACCCGTGCGTGGAGCATGTTCGGGAGGGACACGTCGGAGGCGTATATTTCCTGTCCAGTGACCTTCGCGACGCCATCCTTCCTGATAGTTTTCTTACCTAGAACTCTGAAAGCCCTCTGCGACAACTTGAATCAATGAACCACTGCACTCTCATCTAAAAGGCTTTTTTATGTCGCAGTCCACGAGTGATTTCACAACTAAAAAAGGGAGTTTCATGTGTGGAGTAGATGAGGTGCCCGTTCTTTGATAATAGGTTTAAGTGCTTTCACGCTCTGACGGGCGCCATCGAGTGCAGTATCCACATCCTCTTCCGTGGTGACCGCTGAAACATTGGGGTGACCTAGGAGGAAGAACCCTCTGTTCATCATGTCTAGGGAGAAGTACCTTCCAAGGTCGCGATTTCCGGTGGCGGCGGTCCTATAGTCGACCACCTCCTCTCCAGTCCAGATTATATGGAAGAAAGAGCCGATTCCTCCGACGAAGGCGCCGACTCCTACGTCGTCAAGAGCCCTTCTCAACCCTCGCCTCATCCGCTCTCCCAGAAAATCCATCCTGCGGTAGACCTCAGGCTTCATCTCCTGCATCACCGCGAGGCCCGCGGCCATGGAGACCGGGTGAGCGTTGAAGGTACCGGAGAATCCGAGCCTCGGAGCCTTAAAATCAGGGAACACTGTCTCAGGTAGGACGACAGGAGCCATCACCTCCTCCCTTGATGCGTATGCGCCCACGGGGAAGCCGCCACCTATGATCTTTCCCATTGTTGTGATGTCAGGAGTAACTCCGTATAGCCCCTGGGCGCCGCCCTGGCTGAGCCTAAAGGATATCACTTCGTCGAAGATTAGGAGCACCTCGTGCCGCTTCGTCACATCCTTCAGGGCCTTAAGGAAGTCGGGCGTAGGCGGTGTGTCCCTCTGTACAGGCTCGACGATAACAGCGGCCAGCTCGTCCCTGTGTTTCCTTACAAGCGCCTCAGCAGCCTCGGCGTCGTTAAATGGGAAGACCAAGGTATTCTCCAAGACGCCGTCTGGGATGCCCTCGTGCTGCCGCACGCTGAAGGGTGCATCTCGAGGACCTGCTTTCTCCAAAGGCGGGGCGACACTGATGTCCACTGCATCCCAAGAACCATGATAGGCTCCCTCGCACTTGGCGACCTTTTCCCTGCCTGTGTAGCTGCGGGCCAGCCTGACGGCCTGCATGTTCGCCTCCGTTCCAGACGGTGTGAACCTCACCATATCAACACCATCAAGCCTCCTGACTAGCTCCTCCGCAAGCTTGGGCTCCACTTCGGTGGGACCTCCCAGAACTGTTCCTTTCCCAAGCTGCTCCTCTATGGCTTCAACGACCTTTGGGTGGTTATGACCTAGGATCAGGGTTGTGTTGTTGAAGTTGAAGTCTATCCTTTTGTTGCCGTCCACATCCCACAGCCGTGTACCGCGGCCAGCTGCCAAACACAGAGGGAACGGCGGCCAGTAGAGAACAGTCCGGGTGCAGCCGCTAGGAAGGTTCCTACAGGCCTTCTTGTAAGCCTCCTTGGAACCAGGGTTCTGCTTTGAGTACTCGCTAGCGATATCCATATTCAAACAGAATATGGATACCTCTTCTAGCCTTTTATTATTTGCCGGAGTCTGTAGGAGGATCAACTCCCGATGACAGTGACTTCGACCCTCCTTCGTCTCGGGCGCCTCTCCGCTTCAACCCAGAGGAGGCTTTGCCAAGTACCTAACGCCAGACTGCCATTGTGGACAGGGACGACCCTACTTGGTGTAAAGATCATTGACCTGAGATGTGCGAAGGCGTTTATAGGGTGATGGTAGTCCTCCTCTGCAGGTACAAGGCGCCGTAGGAATTTCCGGAGATCTTCCAGCAGTCTTGACTCATACTCGTTCAGGAGAATGACGCCTGTGGCATGACCTGCGAAGACGACGGCAATCCCCTCTTGGATCCCAGCCCTCTTCACAACGGCCTCCACCCAATCTGTAAGGTCCACGACGTCGAACTCCTCCCGAGTCTCGAAATCAAAGACTTCAGAATACACACTCAACGATGTACGCACCTCAACAATTATGTTAAGGCTTAGAAAGATTATAAGAGACCACAGTGCATTATTTTCAGACCCTGGAATGAAACCTGTCGACGATAAACTTGAGAGGCTGAGGAGGCGGAAGCTGCTGAATCTAAAGCGAAGGATGATGAGTAAAACGGAGGCTCCTGTGGAGAAGGCAGAACCAGAGGAGCGAAGCCCCCGGGAGGTTCTGGACAGATATTTCATCGGCAAGGCGTGGGAGATCTTCGACATTGCGAGCGCTCAGTTCCCGAGCGTCATGCCAAAGGTCGAGGAGGCCTTGGTAGAGGCAATAAAGATGGGGAGGATCAAACAGCACATCGACGGGGGGAGCCTCTTCCAATTCCTGAGACAGCTGGGCCTTCCCGTAAGGCTGAAAACTACTATAAAGTATAAGGAGCACGGCGAGCTCAAGAGCATCGAGCAGATGTTAAGGGAGAAAAAGTAGGTTACTCTCGACAGTTGATATAACTTCTGTTCATAAGGCTTCGAGACGATCATCCATTTTAAGGGACCATCGAGAACATTTAATTACATATAAAATTTAAGTGGGGGCTCGCCAGAAGAAAGGATAACTTAACCTACGTTCCCGGATGTGCGACCCCATGATGCTAATATGAATTTCTATGATTCATATGTTGAAGATATACATGTTGAACATCTCCACCTACCAGGTACGGTTATTATGCCCCTAGGGTGTGTTCCCTTCACGGTTTAGATGGCAGGCTTTTACTCAGAGTCTGATTATTTCAATAAGCATATCTGAAGACTTCGCATATCGTACAAGATATAGTTGGGTAAAAAGAGATCAGGATTTTAACAGGGATAATGGAGAAAAAGGTCTATCTCTTTGTCATTTCTTTGTAGGGGACTGAGGGCTCCGAGTTGTACTTGAATCCGCCTGGTGGAATCCATGTACCGAACTTCTCGACGCCCTTAGCAAGGTAGTATCCGGATGTGTGCTCTGGGCTGAACCTAGGAAAGCAGTACCCCGCTTCGTCATCAGATACGGGGGGGAGGACCAGATCGTATTCCTTGGAGCCGGCGCCAAGGAGGCTGCACGTGTTGGCTGTAACCCACTGGCTCATACCAACGATGCCGGTGAACTTCTCCGCGCCTTCCTCCATCACCCCTTTCTCCTCGGCCATCGACCCAGATATTCCTGGAGATCTGTCTGCCATGTCGAGGGCGGCGACATCGATGGCGACCATGTCCCTGGACGCGAATACACCCAGGTTGGGGATGACTGGCCTGTCGGAGCCGGGGACGCAATCGCATGCTGGGGTTATGTCGATGGCGTATGTTAGGAAGCCGACGTTCTCCTTACCCATGTAGCGGAGGTAGCCTGCAGCGGCGTCACCCATGGCAACGAGAAACCATGTCCTCCAATCCTCATACTTCTCCTTGCCCCAGACTTCACAGCGGAAGAAGGGTCTCAGGTGGCCGAAGCAGCCGATGCACTTTTCCCTGTCCCACTCCATGTGGTCCTTCAAGACCTTAATGGCGCCTACAGGACATATATTGTTGCAGACCGTCGCGTCGGGGCACTCCTCGCCTATACATTTTTCACCGTGGAAGCTCCACTGCGTCATTCCAACCTTGGGATGGGTGGTGAGATGTACGTCCAGCTTCCCCCGCTTCGAGCCGCAGCCAATAGCGACGTTCTTCAAGCTGCCGCCGTAGACCCCGCTTCCGTGACCCTTGAAGTGGCTAACCACGATCATCGCGTCAGCGTCGGCGATCCCCTTGGCCAAGAAAGCCTCCTTTAGGATAAGGCCGTCAGGGATGTCGACTCGTACGTCCTCTGTGCCATACGTCCCGTCGGCTATGATAATCGGGCAGCCCATCGACTCAGCGGTGAAGCCGTTGGCCGCCGCCGTCTCCAGGTAGAACTGGGCGGTGCTCCGGGAGCCGTAGTGAAAGTAGGGCGCCGTAGT
>DAOVCM010000022.1 GCA_030670015.1 Candidatus Bathyarchaeota archaeon | reverse complement strand
TTCATAGATATAACAAAAAAATGTCCGTGTGCGAGCTACAATAATCTAACTAAGTCCAGGATCCTACATAGTATTGAGAATGATAGTAGCAGAGAGAAAATTCCTTGCACATTATCTGAAAACATACAGTTATTATTTATTCACAATTTTTCGTATACACACGAATTGAATTTCTGGCCATCTAAAGTAACGCACTCTTCAGGGCCTCCCCACATCTGCATGTTCGTTCCCTCGGAATCTCGGGTAATGCCTCCATGATTAACCTCTTGAAGTTGGCGGAGTTCCTGTTCATCGTTTCAATGATCTCCTGGGTAGAGACCGGTTTCTCCGCCCAGACGTCGTAGTCCGTAACCATCGCCACAGACACGTAGCAGATCTCAGCTTCACGTGCCAATACACACTCAGGGTAGAGGGTCATTCCTATTATGTCGGCCCCCCACTGACGGAAGAGCTTCGACTCGGCCCTAGTTGAGAAACGTGGGCCCTCTATACAGACATAGGTTCCCTTTGAGTGGGCTTTAAGGCTGAGCCTGCTTGCATGATCGACGAAGAAGTCGTGGAGCTGTGGGCAGATAGGGTCAGCCACCGAGATATGACAGAGCTGCCCGCCCTCGTAGAAGGTGTCAGGCCTCTTCCGAGTCCTGTCGATGAACTGGTCAGTGATGACGAATTCCCCAGGTATATACTCCTCCCTCAGGCTTCCGACAGCCGAGGACGCCACGATACGCTCGACGCCAAGCTCCCTAAGCGCCCAGATGTTGGCCCTGCTATTGATCCTGTGGGGGGGAATCTGGTGACCGCGACCATGGCGTGGGATGAATGCGATGTCTCGTCCGTGGTATGTTCCAAGGGTTATGAGATCGGAAGGCGCCCCATAAGGTGTATGGACCTTAACCTCTCTCACGTCCTCAAGGATCTCGGGGTCATAGACGCCTGTCCCGCCTATAACTGCTACATCTGCTTGACAATCCTTGATCATCTAAGTTACACGCTCTACTTCTGACAAGGTTATGATAAACTTTTTCTGATGTGACATAGGCGGAAACACTTATGAGGAAAGGAAGATCCATTCTTCGAAGTCTGATGAGACCGAATGAAAAGAAAGGTAATTATGGACTGGTTCTTCTCGCAACTTTCTTTATCACATATTTACTTGAAAACTTTCTCAGGTCAGCGCCGTCAGCCCTTTCACCTGTTCTCATAGTGGAGCTTGGGATTACTCATGGTATGGCTGGCCTCCTCATTTCCTCCTGTTCCTTTCTCTACGCCCTAATGCAGGTTCCTAGTGGTTTACTCTCTGAGGCTCTCGGTCCCAAGAAAACCATAATAGGTTTCACCGTGTTTACAATCGTTGGCGCTATCCTCTTCTACCTAGCCCATCGCCTAGATCTGCTCATTCTAGCCCAACTGCTTGTCGGTCTCGGCTCCAGTGTCTTTTTTATAAACGCCGTCAACATCTTGTCCGGTTGGTTTCCACCAGAGAGAAGGGCAACCGCCATAGGCGTATTCAGTGCTGCTAGCGGTCTGGGAATATTCGTTGCTTACATGGGCTTCCCTCTAGCCTCTTCATACCTCGGGAACTGGAGGATACTGTACTTGTATTGCAGCGTGCTCATGGTGGTAAATTTTGGGGCTAACTTCCTCATTCTAAAGGATAGTGTCCAACCTGGAGTACGTAATGTAGGATCGGATAGGACATCTCTCTGGAATTCTCTCAAGAGTGCTCTAGGCGACCGTAGGATCTATCCATATCTTGTGGGTTATATCCTTCTCAGCATCAACTGGGTCTTCATTTCTTGGCTTCCACAGTTCCTGACAGAAACACGAGGGTTATCCTACATTGACATAGGCCTCGTTTCGAGTATTGGAACCCTCACAGGTATCCCTGGATGTATAATAGTGGGAGTCATCTCGGACCGCTTACATAGGAGGAAACTCCCCCTCATCGTCTTCTCCGCATCCTCCACCATACTATTAGCAATATTCTTAACCCTCCCGGCCACGTCTCCACCAGCAATCTTCGCCACCATTTCCGCGATCTTGGGATTCACCTTCTCCATCTGGGTTCTGTTCTTCTCCATGATTCCAGAGATCATGCCACCAGAAACTACGGGGATAAGCCTAGGCCTTATAAACGGTGCAGGAATGCTTGCTTACTCTCTAATGACCCCTGTCTATGGGATACTGGTTGACGTTACGGGTTCATATAACCTATCTAACACTATTATCCTCGTCTCAGGGGTGCTGACGACTCTCATATTCACCTTTTTCATAAAGGAGACATATGGCTGCAAAGGGGAACTTTAATCCCTTCCCAAGGGGTTATCCCATGTCAGGAATATCTGGAAACTAGCTCTTTCGCGAGTAAATTCTGAGGATAATAATTGTGAAAACCACCACAAGAGCCGTTATAATAAACAGGTATAGTCGGCCGTTAGATTTAACCGAGGTTAGCTCAGATCTTAATTCATTTACCTCTGTGATGCGGGATGTTGTGAAGTTTTCATAATCAGCCTGGAGCGTTTGATAATCCGTCGAAAGCTGGGAGAATTGGCTGGAATATTCAATTAATTGTTGCTCATAAGGCTTCATGGACTCAACTCTCTGTGTTAGCAGGGTAATCATATTCTCTTTCCAGGGGGGATTGTATTCATGGTATTCGGTCATGGCGGAGACATAGTCGCCTTCATCAAAATACGCCTTCATCGTATTGTAACTGCTCTCGTACGCGGTCAGATCGATGTCAAATTCCTCGTTCAGTTCATTCTCGATGTTTACAATAGTATTTTTTGCCCTGTCTATCTCTGTATTCAGTGAGTTCAGGGCGTCATCGACATAATTTACCTTTTCATCGGTTATCACGTAAAATTTGAGGTGGCCCTCGCTTATTAACTCTCCAAGATAATACTTCTTCACACCAGAGATCTCCCTGTATTCCTCGATGTATGCGTAGACATCGATGCTGAATGTCAGCCACTCGTTCAGGTTAACCTCTTTTCCCTCATATCCGGTTGTACACGAATATGAGAACCATCGTGAGCTGAAGCCGCTTATTTCTGGTAATAGTACGTCGTTACTTTCATCACGGCGGTCTAGTGTATAGTTATAGGTCACCGACTCGCTGCCGAGTTGATAACTGCCCTCCTTCCTTACAGTGAAGGTTGTGTCAAGCACTAAATTACCTGAGAATTTGAAATGAGGTTCAGCTGGGTCCACCACATCGTCTTTCTCTATGTCCAGATTCATATTCACAACCTTTACAGAGAAAATGTAGGTCGTGTCATACATCATCTGTATGTAGGATGGCTCCGGTGAGAATTCGAACTCAATCTGTACGCTGTTATCACCGCTCTGAGCGTTTACTGGCATGTATACTACACTTATTGAAATCATCAGAAGGAGTAAGATACTAGCTTTCATGGTCCATTGTATATGGATAGTACGAATATATCTTTTGATCGAAAGAGCGAGGAAATTCTATGAAATTACCTTTTCTATCCTTCTTTGTGGGATTAGTATGAGTTCATAAAGAAGTTCTTCTAAATACAATCGCTAATCTTGAATCATTTTTTCAGGTTCTGAATGGAAAAGCAATTATTTGCTCGCTGTTCTGTCTCCTCTAATGGACGATAATGAAATACTTAAAGCTCTTCCGAAGGCTGAGCAGCATATCCACATCGTAGGTTCTACGCGTCCTGAGACTCTCCTCTGGCTGGTGGAAGATAGCGGCGTTGATGTGCCCTATAAGACACTTGAGGATGTGGAGAGGTTCTTCCAGTACAGAAACTTTACTCACTTCATAGAAGTTTACAGCGCTGTCAATGACTGCATATGTGATGAGGTTCAGTTCGAGCGTATTGCCTATGAGATGCTGGAGAGCGATGCAGAGTGTAATGTTCGCTATGTCGAGACAAGCTTCTCGGCCCCTGACCATGTTCGCAGGGGTCTTGATTATGGTCGTATGCTGGACGCTATCAACAGGGGAGTCCGAAGAGCAAAGCGTGACTTTCGTATTGACTGCCAGTTAAGGATTGATCTCGTCCGTAACTATGGTCCTGAGAGAGGGATGGAGGTCCTAGATTGGATTGAGGGTAAGGGAGATAATATAGTAGCCATTGACATTGGAGGCAGCGAAGGGGGGTTTCCTCCAGAGCCATACGAGCTAGTGTATCGGAGGGCGAGGGATATGGGGTTACACCTTGTGGCCCATGCAGGGGAGGTTGCAGGACCGGAGAGTATCTGGGGCGCGGTGAGGCACCTTGGAGTTGAGCATATAGGCCACGGGGTCTCAGCTAGGTGGGACAGCAAACTCATGGATTACCTGAGGGACGAGGGTATCACCATTGAAGCTTGCCCAGTTAGTAACGTGAGAACTGGCGTGGTCTCCTCCATACAGGAGCACCCTATCAGGGAGTTCTGCGAAAGGGGGATCTCTGTGACCGTGAACAGCGATGATCCCTCTATGTTCAGGACGGACATGAACAACGAGTACCTGCAACTTCACCGTGAACTAGGGTTTACAGTTCCTGAGCTTTTCCAGCTGAGTTTGAATGCCGTGGACTCGTCCTTTCTTCCTGAGAGGAGGAAAGGACGGCTGCGGAGAACATTCATTAAGGAATATGGTAGCCTGGCGTACGACGCTGAAAGCTTTAAGTAGCATCGGATGGACCTTTCATAGCACAGAGGTGTTTTAAACTCAACGAGAATGAAATTTCTGGGGAACACAAGTTCCCGAGGGATAAGCCTGTCCTTGTGACATGCGGTCTACCCTATGTAAATGGGCCATGCCACATCGCCCATCTAAGAACCTATGTGCCAGCAGACATCTTCGTCCGGTTCCTAAGGAAGATGGGACAGGAGGTCGTTTTTGTCTGTGGATCTGACACTCATGGCACCCCGATAACTGTGAAAGCCGAGGAAGAGGGTGTTACTCCTCAGGAGATCATCGCCAAGTATCATCAACACTTCGTTGAACTCTTTCCTAGACTTGGGATAAGCTTCAACAACTATGGGAACACAGATGATCCCCTGAACCACAGCCGTACCATACAGATTATAGAAGCTCTCATGAGGAACGGATATGTTTATGCGAAGATTCTCACGTTGCCCTACTGCCCTATTTGCAAACGCTTCCTCCCAGACAGATATCAGCGGGGAACCTGTCCCTACTGTGGCGCTCCAGCCAGAGGTGACGAGTGTGACCAGGGCTGCGGCCGCTACTTAGAGCCAGGAGAACTCATGGACCCCCGTTGCAGCGTATGCGGCACCAAGCCCGAGCAGAGAGAGACACGCCACTACTTCCTCAGACTCACCGCCTTCGAAGACTTCCTTCGAGACTACCTTAACCACATGGAGGGCACCGACATCGCCCGGAACTACGCCATCCAATGGGTAGAGAAAGGCCTTAAAGACTGGAACATCACCCGAAACATGGACTGGGGCGTTAAATTCCCGGGGGAGGAGGGACTCGTCCTCTATGTTTGGGTTGACGCCCCCATCGGATACATCAGCTCGACGGAGGAGTGGGCTGAGAGAACGGGCGGAGACTGGGAGTATTACTGGAAGGGGCCTGGCTACCTGATCCACTTTATTGGCGGCGACATTGTCTACCACCACTGCCTGTTCTGGCCGGCGATGCTGAAGGGCTCAGGATATGACGTTCCCTATGCAGTCGTCGCCTCCGGCATGGTCAGGGTTGAAGGAAAGATATTTTCGAAAAGTCGAGGTTACGTCATCTGGGTCGAGGAAGATTACCTGGACAAGGGGCTTGACCCAGACGCCCTCCGCTACTATATCGCCTCCTACACAGGTCATACACGCGACCTAGACTTCAGCTGGACCACATATGGGGAGAAGGTGAACAAAGAGCTCGTGGGCACCCTCGGCAACTTCCTCTATCGGGCACTTCTATTCGCCTACCGTAACTATAAGGCCATACCTGAGGGAAGAGTGGAGCCAGAGGTCAGGACTGAAGTAGAGAAGGCTATCCAGACAATAAGAGATGCCTTAGACGAATACGCCTTCAAGAAGATCACCGACGCAGTTGTCACCCTAGCCGCCTACGGCAACAGATATCTCCAGGCCAGGGAGCCGTGGAAAACGCGGAAAACCGACCCTGAAAAAGCCCAGGAGGCCATTCACAACTGCCTCTGGCTCACGAAGGCGATAGCGGTGCTGATCGAACCAGTGATGCCTGAGAAGGCTGAAGTCGTCTGGAGCCAGCTGGGCGAGCACAGGGAGGAGACTCCCCTTTCAGAAGCCCTGAAACCTCTTTTAGCGGGTACACCGTTAGACAAGCCCGACCCCATCTTCGAGCAGGTCTCAGACGAAACGCTCTCAAGCCTCATAGAGATGGTCTCCCACCGAATTGCGATGGCTAAAGGGTGAGAATTCCACGGGTGTCGTACCTTGAGACTACGAATCGACCTTCACATTCACAGTATTCACAGTAACGACAGCTCCATGAGCCTTGACGATGTGGTGAGGCGGTGCCGAGAGGAGAAGCTGGATGGGTTCGCAGTCACAGATCACGACACCCTGACACAGGTACCTCCCTCGAAACTGGAGGGTACAAACCTAATCTGTATTCAGGGAATAGAGGTGACTGCGCTCGGCGCTCATGTCCTCGCCCTCGATGTATCAGAGTCTATCCCGCCGAGCCTCTCATTGGCGGAAACTGTGGATAGGATTCACGATCAGGGAGCCATCGCCGTCATCGCTCACCCTTACTCTGTTTTCCGGACTTGGGTTAATACGAAGAAGGTTGAGGAGGCGGAGTTCGACGCCGTTGAGGTGGCTAATGCAGCCCAGTTTCCATACGGATTTATGCTGGAAAGGAACATCCGTCTAGCTGAGAGGCTGGGGCTGCCTCAGACAGGTGGGAGCGACGCCCACATTCCTAGGACCGTAGGTCGGGCCTACACCATCTTTGAAGCCGAGGCAAGGGATGCCGATGGTGTTCTTCGAGCCCTAAAGGATGGCAATACCGTTGCCGTGGGTCGTGGCATCACCTGGACTGAGAGGTTGAAGCTGGATAAGAACTAGGAAAAAGGGGTGTGGGTTCACCAGCGTCTTCCAGGTCTCTCTATGTCGTAGAGGCCCATTTCCAGGCCGAGGGGGACCTCTGGTCCGGCGAAGGGCTCTAAGTTGTACAGTTTGACCTCGGGTATCTCGTAGCCGCTCACGAGTTGTGGGGATCGTATTCCAGTCAGAACGAGGGTAACCCGGAGTATGTCGTTTAGATCTGGGTCGACCCGTGACCCCCATATGACCATCGCTTTGTCGTCCATCATCTCGGTCACGTACTCTGCCGCTCTGACGGCCTCCCCCAGACTCATGTCAGGTCCTCCGCTTACGTGTATCAGTGCGCCGTCTGCGCCTCCATAGTCGACGTCAAGCAGAAGGTGATCGAGCGCGTTCCTTGAGGCTTCCTCTGCCCGTTCTGGTGAGTCACTCTGTCCCATGCCGATGATGGCGACGTCTCCTTTGGACATGATGGTGCGGAAGTCAGCGAAATCGAGGTTGATGAGGCTTGGAAGGGCGATGGTCTCGACGATGCCCTTCACCATGTTTGCCAGGATGCTATCTGCAAAGGTGAAGGCCATGTTGATGGGCAGCTGTGGCACTAGATCCATCAGCTTGTTGTTGTCAATGATGACGGTTGTGTGAGTTGTTTTCCGTATCTTGTTCAGTCCCTCTAAGGCGAAGTCGAATCGACCTTTCTCGTGTCGGAAGGGCATGGTGACAACTCCGACGACGATAGCCCCGCTCTTCCGGGCGATCTCGGCCACCACGGGAGCCGCCCCCGGCCCTGTACCCCCTCCCATGCCGGCTGTGATGAAGACGATGTCCGTGCCTGTTACGAGGCGCTCGATCGCTGCAGCGCTCTCCAGCATGGCGTCCTTACCGATGTTAGGCATGTTACCCGCACCGAGGCCGCGAGTGATCTTCTCCCCTATTAGGATCTTCTTGTCAGCGTGGATAATGTTCAGATGTTGAACATCGGTATTGACAGCGATGCATTCAGCGCCACTCATACCTGATTTCATCAGCCTGTGTACCGTGTTGTTGCCACAGCCGCCGACGCCTATGATTACTATCTTGCACTCACCTGGTCTCCTTAGCCCTTTGCCGTCTAAGTCGTTGCGAGTCCAGCTCAGTGCCTTCTCCATGAGAACCATTTTTTGATACCTCAACAGATACCACCGGGAAGCGTTGTCGCATCACATTCAGATTGTTCTATCTGATCCGGTATTATCTGATCAAACCTAAACTACGATGATTCCTCTAATAACACCTAGGAAACGAAGGGTGAACGAGATTAACAAAAATAATGTATTTTTCATCAGTACTCATTCAAATATTTACAAGAAACTTACATTTTACAACTTTTTACATGCAAATAAAGCCGAAAAAACCTCTATTGAGGGAACTGATACGCATAATTTTTGATCAAACATTTCCATGTTTTTACATTTTCAGTAAAACCACATAATCATTTCACTTCGCTTTTATCAAAAATGGACACTGAAAAACTGCTTATAAAGATGTTGTCCTTCGAGATTTTCGGATAATTGAAGGAAAAATGTTTCTCTTGACGGAGTTCTTGGTCTAATCGTCTGCTACTAACATTATTTATTTAGCTGCTTGCCTCTCCATCCAAGGGGGCGTGGTAGGCCTGGCCAGGATCTATGTGGAAGTTTTTGGCTGCAGTGCCAATTTGGCAGACTCTGAGATGGCGTCAGGCCTCTTAGCCGAGGCGGGCCACACCTTGGTCAGTCAGCCTGAGATGGCGGACGTCTCCCTAGTTCTGACGTGTACGGTGAAGACTCCCACGGAGAACAGGGTGGTTAAACGCATCCGTGAGCTCTCAGCAATGGGGATGTCCCTTGTCGTGGCTGGGTGTATGCCTAAGGCTCAGAGGGAGCTTGTGGCGGAGATTGCGCCGGAGGCCAGTATGGTTGGCCCCGATGATCTACTGAAAGTCGTCGATGTTGTTGAGGCTGCCCTCGCTGGAGAGCGGGTTGAGGAGATTCAGGGTGACTCGCTGGACAGGACCTGTATCTCCCGTGTTAGGGTGAACCCTGTTATCCATATCGCTCCCATTGCATCGGGCTGTCTAGGGAACTGTAGCTACTGTATTGTCCGACGAGCGCGTGGGCGCCTTCATTCCTTCCGGGCGGACATGATTGTGGAGGACGCCAGACGGGCCATTGAGGAGGGGTGCCGGGAGATATGGGTCACCGCGGAGGACACGGCCGCATATCGGTGGCGAGATGTTCGGCTTCCACAGCTTTTAAAGGATCTCAGCGACCTTGAGGGTCGATTTTACATCCGTGTCGGGATGATGACACCTAACGAGGCAGAGACTATTATGGAAGAGCTGATCGAGGCTTATCGCTCCCCGAAGTTGTTCAAGTTTCTCCATGCGCCAGTTCAGTCCGGAGACAACTGTGTGCTGCGAAGGATGAGGCGGCGTTATACCGTTGACGGCTTTAGAGGATTCGTGGAACGGTTTCGAGGGGTCTTTCCGCTCCTGAGCCTTTCCACCGATATAATCTGCGGGTTTCCTGGGGAGACGGAGAAACAGTTTGGTGAATCTCTGAGGCTAGTGGATGAGGTTGCACC
>DAOVCM010000053.1 GCA_030670015.1 Candidatus Bathyarchaeota archaeon | reverse complement strand
CTGTGGTTGATGGCTAGCAGTGCATTGTGCATGGACCTAACCAGTTCCAGCCTGTCCGGTCCCTCTAAACCCTTCGACTCCCTGATCTGCTCCAGAAACTTGTTGCACTCCCGTATCCATTTTTCACTCATTTTCGTCACTAGCCGCGCGTAATTTCCCAACTTCAAGAGTGTTCCGGGGTAATATCCTTTTTGGAGAAAAAGGCGTCCACATTAAATCTGAACGTTGACGGAACCCACGCGCATCACGTTGAAAACAGATTTTATAACTATATACTCCTGCACGAACCCCTGTTCCGATCTTGTGTTGAGATAATACACGTAGCCCCCAATCCTTATGAGGAGGCGCGAGGAATACCAGAGGAATCGAGATGGCTTCGAAGATCAGGGCATCCCACATACTTGTAGAGAAACATTCCCAAGCCCTTCAAATCCTGGAGGAGCTGAAGAGAGGGAAGAAATTCAAGGAACTGGCCCGGAAGCACTCAACCTGCCCCTCAGGGAAGAAGGGCGGCGACCTTGGGATATTCGGCCGAGGGCAGATGGTGAAGGAGTTTGAGAAGGCCGCCTTCGCACTGAAGGTGGGAGAGGTATCCCAGCCTGTCAAGACCAAATTCGGCTACCACATCATCAAGAAAACAGGCTAGATAACCCGTTTAGACCCTCCCCCTAGATTTGCATTCTAGCGCGAACCCTGTCTTTCAAACAGGATAAACTGAGTCTCGAAGCTGAGCCATTACCCGAGGCTGAGGGATTCAAGAAGACCTTGATAGCTGCAGCCCAACATGGTCCCTGTGTATGTCTCGGAGTACTTTGCATTCAACTCGGCAACTAAGGCATTCTTTCTTACTCTGCGTGTTGACTTATCCTGAGGATTAGTTAAGATGGTTTGTAAGGGGGATGGGCGTTCGATGGGTTCATCCGTCTGGTTCTTGGGGGGTATTGGATATGAGTTTCGAGACAAGTGGCGCGGGGTGAAAAGTGTTATCCTGCACACACGCTTCACCGTCTATGCTTCTGAGATCAATTCCTTCATTTTCTCAAGGCCGATTTTGAGAGCCCTGATGTTTTGCTCCAGATAACGGCTGGGCAGGGAGGTGGCGAGGGATTCTTCGATAGTGTCGAGGGTCAGTATCGGCTCCCCCAGGGACACGTAGGCGCCCAGCATGACAACGTTCATGCTCCTCAGGGACCCGGCTTCCCTGGCCAACTCCACGGCGTCGATGGAATAGACCCTACCTCCTATCCTTTCTAGAATAGACGTTATCCTAGCGGGATCGGGGTAGGTTGCTTCATTTAGAATTACGGGTATCGGGAGGGTTGGAGACGTGTTCATGATTGTCGTCGTCCGTTTTCCGATGTACCTGACGACCCTAAGCGCCTCAGCCGGCTCCAGTGACAGCAGCACGTCGCTTCGTCCCTTCGGGATCATGGGGCCGTAGACGTCCTCGCCGAACCTGACGTGGCTTTGAACCGGTCCGCCCCGCTGCGCCATGCCCAGGGTTTCCCCTACCCGCACCTTCAGCCCCTGGCTCTGCGCGGCGTTGGAGAGGATCCGCGCCAAGGTGATGCCGCCTTGACCTCCGACAGAGGCTATCAAGATGTTATACTCCTTGATCAATCTTTCTGCCTCCAAGCGGTTATGGCGTCGAATGGACATATCTGGGCGCAGACCCCGCAGCCTGTGCAAGTGGAAGGGTCGATCACCATTTTCCCGTCTTCGGATACACTCATCGCGGGACAGCTCAATGTTCTGAGGCACAGCAGGCAAGCCGTGCATCTCTCAGGGTCCACCACAGAAGGGGTCCCCAGCAACCCTCTCCTTCTCGCCACCAACGAGCACATCCTACGGAGAACCACCGCCGATGGCCCCCGTTCCTTCAGGGCGGCGATAAACGCCTCCTTCGTATGCTGGAGATCGTAGGGGTCCACCACCCTCACCTTTTTGATGCCCGACGCCTCCAAGATTCTCTCGATCTCGATCGGCTCCGTCTCAGCTCCGGTAGCCGTGTAGCCGGAGCTGGGGGAGGGCTGATGTCCTGTCATCGCGGTTATCCGATTGTCAAGCACGGCTATCACTATGTTCGTGTCGTTCCACGCTGTGTTTATCGTAGGCGGGATGCCGGCGTGGAAGAACGTGGAATCTCCGATAGTGGCAATTATGGGTTTGTCTATCCCTGCGTACCTCAGTCCGCATGCGAGGCCTATCGACGCCCCCATGCTGACCTCTGTCCAGCACATATTGAAGGGCGGGTGCATCCCGAGGATCGTGCATCCGATGTCTCCTGTTATGATCGCCTCCCCCTCTCCGTATCCGAGCTCCCTCAGCGCCTGACGCATGGCGGTGTACGTCGCCCTGTGCGGGCACCCAGGGCAGAAGGGGAGAGGCCTCCTCGGCGCCACCTTGATTGCCTCGTCCCTTATCTTGTCTAGTTCAGGGTTTCTCTCGGCTAACTCCGTTCCCAGCAGTTTGCCGAGCGCTCTCTCCACGACATCGTAGTTGTACTCTCCGACCCTCCGCAGCGTTCCGTCTTTCTTGCCGTAGACCCTCACGTTCTTGCCTGCGTCGGCGATCATCGCCTTCACGTGGAGTTCGACGTACGGTTCGAGTTCCTCAAGCACCAGTATCCTGTCGACTTTATCGATGAACGCGTGGATCAGCTTCTCTGGAAGTGGGTTCACCGTGCCTATCCGCAGGGTGGCAAGTTCCACCAGGTTGTGGAGGGCCACAACCTCATGCAGGTAGTTCCATGAGACCCCGGATGCTATGACGCCGACGCCGGCGTTATTTTCCGGCATGTGCAACTCGTTGAATCTTGAGCTCTCAAAATGAGGCTTCATCTTCTCAACCTTTTCGTTGAGGCGTGTGTGCTGCTCCATGCACCACACGGGCGACGCCCTCGTGAAGCGCCTTATATCGCGCTGGAAGCCTACCTCTCTCACGCTGCTGCGAACAGGCCCGAATTTCACGCCGCATCGCATGTGCGCCACACGTGATGTGGACCGAACGAATATGGGGATTTTAAACCGTTCAGAATAGTCGAAGGCCTCCACGACGGCATCCTTTGCATCCTGGGGGTCGAAGACATCGATCATTGGCAGCATTGAGACCTTGGTGAAGAACCTGCTGTCCTGTTCCTCCATCCCGGCGTGGACCGCGGGGTCGTCCGCCACGTATATCACCAAACCGCCGTTCACATCGCCATAGGCAACGGATATTATGGAGTCGAAGGCCACGTTCAACCCGGCGCTCTTCATGGTGACCAAGCATCTGCAGCCCGCCAGAGCGGCGCCCGCGGCTACGTCGAACGCAACCTTCTCGTTCACGGCCCACTCCACCTTTATTCCCAGTTCCTCGGCGCAGGGAGCCAGGGTCGAGATCACCTCAGAGGAGGGCGTACCAGGGTACCCGATAACGACTCCCACCCCAGCTTCTACTGCCCCCCTCGCCACGGATTCATTACCCATGAGAAGGCGCACGGAACCCTCTTTACCTATCATCGAATTCAAATCTCCAACCAAACGTGATCGAGAAATATACTCTCGCAGAGGATTAACTTTATGATCGGCAATCATAGAGGCCTCTCATTGTTCCCCCTAAACATCACATTGTGACTCCAGGACAGCCAGCTTCCGTACACGCTGACCAATAACCTACGTAATCTCCGGGATGCCTCCCAACTTCGAATAGGAGAAAAAAACGATAAATAACGCTCTGAAACGGGTTTCACTTGAGAAACACAAGCCAAATCAGCAACTACAACAACTTCGTGCGGTTGCCGTGCTGTTACTGTGCTGAACAGTATCAGAATAGACTCAAAAGGCGTACGAAACACAAGCTGAACCAGAAAACAGACCGGAATAACACTCCTCCCGAGACATCCTAAAAAAAGGGGAGGGTCATCGTTCTCGCACGTGCGCAATGTTTATTATCATTCAGCCCGAAGAGTGCTCGAAAATCCTGAGAGGTGTATGCTTTGTCCTACAAGATGGGTAAGGTCGGCGAGCTCAAGGTGGGCTCGTACGCCATCGTCGACGACGAGCCGAGCCAGATCGTCTCCATCCAGAAGAGCAAGTCCGGGAAGCACGGGAGCGCCAAGTTCAGGTGCAGTGCCATAAGCCTCTTCGACGGGAGCAAACGGAGCTTCGTCAGCCCCTCGGACACAACTATCCACATACCGATCGTCCAGAAGAACAGCGCCCAGGTCGTCTCCATCAGCCCATCCAGCGTCCAGCTCATGGACCTGGAGTCCTACGACGTCTTCGACGTCACCAAGCCCCAGGACGAAAAGATCGCGTCCAAGCTTGAAGCAGGCAGAGAAGTCGAATACTGGAGTATAATGGGCCGATACAAGATCCAGCGCGTCAAGGGCTGACACGAAGGCATCCTGATGAAGCGCGTTGAACAGATACGCCTCCGACCCGGGATGACAGTCGGCGAGCTCGCCGACGAGATGCTCAAAGCCGGCGTCATCGGCGCAGGCAGGGTCGGCAGAGCCGTCGAGATCGTCGCCGAGATGTTCTCCAACCCCGACTACACCACCTTCATCACCCTGTCAGGAGCCCTCGTACCGAGCGGGATGCGCCTCATCTTCTCAGACCTCATCAGGGGAGGCTACGTGGATGCTGTCGTCACCAACGGGGCTAACGTCGTCCACGACCTCGTCGAAGCCATAGGAGGCCACCACATGGTGGGAAGGGTGGAGGCCGACGACGCCAAACTCCTGGAGGAGGGCATCAACAGGGCGTACGACATCTTCATCGAGAGCCACGTCTTCGCCGACCTGGAGAAGTTCATCAGCCGAATCCTGGACAGCATCCCAGAGGAGGGCCGTGTGGGGGTACCCATCCATGGACTCCTCCGGGAGATCGGGACAAGGCTGGAGGACGAGGACTCCATCCTTTTCAACGCAGCGAAGAATGACGTCCCCATATTCAGCCCGGGGTTCCTCGACTCGATGCTCGGCATCCCCCTCTGGATGTACTCGAAGAGAAACAGCCTGCGGATCGACCCCCTCAAGGACTTCGACCTGTTCGCCGACAAGGTGTACGACGCCAAGAAGGCGGGCGCCATCATCCTCGGCGGAGGAACACCCAAACACCACGCCCTCTACATGAACACGCTGCGTGAGGGGCTAGACGCCGCGGTTCAGATCAGCTCAGCGAGGGTCGACGACGGAAGCCTGAGCGGAGCACCCCTAAGAGAGGCCATAAGCTGGGGGAAGGTGAAAGGAGCCAGAACCTCCACCATCTTCGGCGACGTAACCGTCGTCTTCCCCCTAATCGTAGCGGCAGCGCTTGAGAAGGTTAACCGGTGAGACCTGCTACACGAGAAGCCTAGTCCCACCGTCAACCTAGACCGTCGCGCCTGTAATATACAACGCCTCCTCCGACGCCAGAAAGGCCACTACCCTCGCGATATCCAAGGGACTCCCAACCCTTCCCAGCAGAGTCCCTCTCAACCCAGTAATCCTTCTCCTCATCAGTCATACCCCACGTATCCACGGCCCAGGGAGAAACAGCATTCACCCTGACGGGGGCAAGCTTCCTCGCTAGCCCCCGTTACGACGACGGATTTACCCTTTAACGACATTTTCAGCTAAGTAATCAGAGAAACCCTTTCGAATATTAATGATTTACAGAGGTTGCAAAGGATGCTAGCTCGTCTATCTACGCAGATCCCTGTCTATGACAGCCTGACACCCTTCGAGGTGGTGTCAAGGAGCTTGAGGTCCACGAGGTGGCTGAGGGCTGCCTCGGTCTCGCTCCGCGTGAAGCCCCGTCGCGCCATCTCCTTCACGAGCCAGGGAGCCGTGTACTCGAAGCCGGGGATGCGGACGGTTCTCAGCAGCTGCTCGTGGCACGCCTTCATCCTCATCTCGCCCCTGCTGACAGGCCCCATCAGCGTCTCCTCCCTGCTCGTCAGCTGCCTCGCGTCGATGCCCAGCCTCTTCCGGACATAGTCGGCAAAGCCCCTCGTCATATTGCCACCATGGAAGGTGAGCACCCTCTTCGGATGGCAGCGCCTTATGAAGCTGAGGAGTTCCCGGAAGTCCGCGTGGTCACTAAGAGGAAAGGCCTGACCCCTTTTTTTCATGAGGACTGCCCACCCTGAGGCCAGAGCTGTCTCCAGATTCTCCCTCTTCAGCTTGGAGGCTTTGGGAGCCACGAGGACGCACCTGTTGCTATCCAATAGCTCCTGCCCCTCACCAGTGTCGGCGTCTACGTAGTCGAGGTCGTGGCCAAACCTCCTGTAGACGTCACTCACCCTTGTGACGCTCTTCGCGGTGACGACGGGCAGCTTCGTCATACGGTTGAAGAGGGAGATGATCTCCTGCGCGTTCCCTATGGAGTCGGCCTTGAACGTGGGTACACGGCCGGCTGGTATCGCCTCCATCAGGGCCCAGCGGATCATGTCCAGTGCGACGGCCTGCCGCTTGGGGAACTTGAACATGGGCGCCCCGAAGGT
>DAOVCM010000243.1 GCA_030670015.1 Candidatus Bathyarchaeota archaeon | reverse complement strand
TCTTCGGCAGCGTTAACGGCGTCTTCCTATCCAGCATGAGCAGAAACATACTCAGATATCCAGGAATAATGGTCCTGTACCCCGCTCTGACGAACGCCCTGGGAAACATAGGCTCCATCTTGGGCTCAACAATGACAACGAGCCTAGCGCTGGGATATGTACGAAGCTTCGCTGAAGAGGTAAGGGGTGCTCTCGGCTATGTATCTAAGATTGAAGCGGTTGCCCTTATGATGCACATGATCTTTGGAGTTGTCACATATCTGATTGTTAGGCCCACAGAGTCTAAGGCGAGCCTTCCCTTCCTTGTGGGAGTCGCTCTTTTTTCCAACCTCTCAAGCTTTCTCCTGATCTCCCTTTTCGCCCTCGTCGTGGCGTCCCTCGCCTTCAAGCGGGGGCTGAACCCAGACAACGTCGTCATCCCAATCATAACATCCTTATCCGACTCGGTCGCAACACTAGCTCTTTTCCCCGCATTAACCATCCTCAGGCTCATCGGAGCTGTGTAGAGAAATCCTTTTCCAGTTTCAACATACATTCTTCACGCCTGTAGGGGACGCCTGTTTCTCGCGTATTCAAATGAACAACAAGTCGGTGTTTTTTCCCTAATTTATGGACGCTAATCCGAATAAGATACCGATAAAAACAATTATGTCAGAGACCCCTTTGGAGGTTGGTGAGGCTAGTACCCTTCTGTCCTAGATGTGGGTCGCCTGTGAGCGATGAAGACAGATTCTGTCCCCATTGCGGTCAGAAGCTGTTAGGCCAGTCGTACACGTACCTAGGAGAATCCAGTTCCAAGGATGGAAAACCCCAGATATCTACATCAAGCTTAACTATGGAAGCGATCAGAAGCCTATTCAAACCATCGCAGGTCCTCTCACCACCCTCTGGCGCCGTGTTTACCAAACGCTCATCCAAGCCTCTCCTTAGATACCTGTGTGCAGCTATCATACTGACTGTATCTGGCCTATTCCTGAGCTATGGACAAGACTGGATCAAGTACCTGGGATACACCATCTCAGGATATGGCGCACCTGTCTTTTACCTCATATGGATGGTGAGAAACGACAGATACGAGCGGGAGCCCCTAAGCCTCATCGCCTTCGCCTTTGGCTGGGGCACCTTCTGCGGCATATTCGCAGCAATCCTAAACGTCCTCATCGCAGTTCCCCTTTTGGGCACACCTGGAGCTGCCTTCGTCGAGGAGCCACTGAAGCTGTTTGGTGTTTACTGGCTCGCGAGGCACTCGAAACTGGGGTCAGAGTTAAACGACCACCTCGACGGAATGATCTACGGCGCCGCCGCTGGAGCCGGATTCGCGGGCTTGGAGAACCTCTACTACATCACAGATATGATCTTCAGCGGAGGGTCACCCCTCGTCCTCGCCGTAGCCATCCGCTCCGCCACAGCCTTCAACCATATCGCCTGGAGCGCAATAGCAGGCAGAAGCCTGGGCCTTGCCAAGGCCATTAGAGGGGACAGCCACCTGAGGGATATGATACCCGGCCTGATAGTTGTTATCCCCCTTCACTTCATGTGGAACTTCTTCTCCCCCGTTCTCACCATTCTAGTGCTATTACCATACACCGTATCGGTACTTTTCAAGCAGGTGAGGGCAGCCCAAAAGGATGAGGAAAGATGGGGGTTCCTCACCTCCGCACCAGTCGAATAAAATGAGCCTTTTATCGCACGTGTGCCTCATATTAGTTGTAGAGAGACAGAAGGTGTACAGCACTCAAGGAGCCTAGATATCTTCAAATGTTGTAGGTTTTTTGCCCTAACTGACTCAGATTATGAGGTATAAATTTGCATCTTATTCTCTCTCCTCGGATCCTGAGAACGTCCTGTGGATAAAGTCCTAAATTACTTGAGCCAATATTCTTCTGTGTTCAAGATGACAGCGGACAAGGACATAAAACTCAAACTCTACCGCACAATGGTGCGTATAAGAACATTCGAAAACGGGGCACGTAAGCTCATCAGGGAGGGGCACATACCCGCCCGGTTCGGTTTCTACACAGGTCAGGAGGCCGTCGCAACCGGCGTCTGCACCCATCTAGGCGTCGGAGATCAGATAGGGAGCACACACCGCGCCCTCGGACACCTCATCGCGAAGGGCTGTAACCTAAGTGGACTTATGGCGGAGCTTTGCGGCAAACGGACTGGCATCAACAGGGGAAAGGCAGGGCCCTACCATGTTTACGACCCATCCGTCGGCGCCCTCGGGGCGAACGGGATCGTCGGTGGCAGCGTCCCCATCACTGCTGGGTACGCTCTGACCCATCAGTTAAGGGGTGACGGGGGTGTAGCTGTCTCCTTCTTCGGCGAAGGGGCTTCCAACCAGGGCGGCGTACAGGAAACACTTAACCTAGCCGCGTGCTGGAACCTGCCCCTCGTATTCGTCTGTGAGAACAGCTCGCCTGAAGTCCAGAGGATGCTTGGACACGAGATCGATTACCCTCAGCTCAGCATCGATAGGGTCTCTGACAGAGCTGTAGCCTTTGGCATGCCTGGGTCAACCTATGATGGCTGGAACGTCCTGGAGGTCCATGAGGTTGTAGGTGAGGCAGTGACGCGGGCGAGAGAAGGAGGGGGACCTACTCTGCTGGAGTTTAAGGTGCACCAGTTCGAAGGTAACCTGGAGGGGCGGCTTGAGGCAGAGGAGGAGGAGAAGAAATGGT
>DAOVCM010000036.1 GCA_030670015.1 Candidatus Bathyarchaeota archaeon | reverse complement strand
AATGACCTTTAAAAAAACGGCATAGGTGAACAAGTTTTTGTAATACACATCCTCGATGATGCCGAACCAGACGGGGGCTGACAACGAGAACTGTGTGAAGATCGCAGTAAGAAGAATGACGGCGAATGATGCTACTATGGTCGTTTTCATATTCCTCAGGAACCAAGCCAGGTAGACCACGAGTGAGCATGGAACAAAGATCACGCTGAGCACCCCTGGTACCCCATACAGATTCGTCGCAACGTAGCCGCAATTGACGATAAATGCACTCGCCGCAACTAGGCCTATGGTGTATATCTTTCTCAAGGGAGCTATCGTCTATAGATATCCTCTGGATGAATTAAATATAACGAAACCTTCCATCTAGTTTGAACAAGCGGAGATTTTCTGGTGGTTCCTAGGCTTATTTATGATGGAAATAATAGGCTGTAATAGTTGCATCATTAGAGGTCGTCGAGCTTGATGTCGGGCAACGGGTCTTACTTATGAGATACTAGTCAGGGGGGAATGCCAGTCTCGAGTACATTTATGGAACGTCGGAGGGAGTATGTAAGGTTCCTCTTGACATTTCTCTTCCTTGGGTTTCTGATGAAGATCGCCAGCGAGTTCATCCATGAGTTGGGGCACGCATCCTTCGTGTTGATGTTCGGGGGTAGGGTCCTGGGGATGAGCATTAGCGTGGAGTGGCCTTTCACTCTTTCCTACACGAGATGGGTGTTGCAGAACCCTTCGAACATACAGATCGCGCTAATATCAGTCGCAGGCATCCTTTTCGACGTATTGACCTCCATCTCGGGGCAGACTCTCCTGAGAACGAGGAAGAAAATTCAGCCTTTCCCCGCAATCGCCCTTTTCTGGCTGAGTTTCTGGTCTTATCTGAGCTCGGTCGTATACCTCGTCATGGGCGCGTTCTGTCCCTTCGGGGATATCCTCGATCTCATCTGCGCGGTCCCCGTCCCCCGGTTTTGGATCGGAGCATTGGGTGCGGTCCTGTTGACTGTGAACACCTATTCCCTGTCGATGATCTTGAAGGGAATATTCTCGAGCGTCCTACGGTTGAAGAGGGCCTCCGAGATGGTGTCCTATTTCTGGGCGCTCCTCCACATGTTCTTCGTCTCGATAACCATCGTCAAGTATGGTCTGCCAATGCCTCCAGCCGTAACTGCTACGGTGCTGGCGTTGATATTCGTCTGGTCTTACTTCACGGCAAGATGGTTGCTGGTGACCGTCTCCCGACTGAAGGGAACTGAAGTTAAATCCGAGTTATCCGTTTCTACTAGGCAGAGGTCACGGGAATTGGTCGTCGATGACGAGGCCAAGCGTCGAAACTTGAAACTGGGCTATGCAGCTTTGTTCTCAGCTACCTTGATCTCGTTGATACTCACGGGTTACATGATCAACCAGTATGTGGTCACATACAGCCTTGTGATGAAGACTGATATCGAGATCGACGTGACCCGTTTCGATCTAGACCAGGAGGAGCCCACTCTGAATCTGAGCGTGAGGCTCGTGAACCCGAACAGAAACGACCTCATGCTTCGCAAGATCGAGTTCGATGTTCACCTAAATCAGAAGTTCATGGAGCATCAGGTCCTGGGGCAGATCCCGATTGTACAGCCCGAATCCGAGGTCTCCTTCTATCACGTTCTATCCCTGCCTGTCGATAGGATGTTCACCATAGATCAGGCGCTCGAAGAGGGGAGATGGGAGTGGCGGATCACCGGATCAGGTTATGTTGAGACCCTCTTCGGCGACACCCTCCTCAGGTTTACGACTGTTAGCACTCGACCGCCCAACGTCGAATAGAAGGATGAGACAAGACTTACCGGAACAAGGCTTAAGGAATTTGTCGGGTTCTTACCCGCGTTCCCTTCGCGGGCAGACTTGTTATGAAGGATTAGTGTGCATGGTGGCAGGCGACGAAGTGTCCTCCTGATACCTCTACCAGCTCCGGTTCCTGTCTGCTGCAGATGTCTGTGGCCTTGGAACATCTGGGATGGAATCTGCAACCGGAAGGCGGGTTGATGGGAGTGGGTACCTCGCCGCTTATCACGGCGCGGGCTTTCCCGAGTGTTGGGTCTGGGACTGGTACCGCCATCATAAGGGCTATCGTGTAGGGGTGGAGGGGGTTGTTGACGAGGTTGTCCATGGAGGCAAGTTCGACTATCTTGCCTAGGTACATGATGGCGCCGCGGTGGCAGATGTGGCGTGCGTAGGCGAGGTCGTGGGTGATGAATATGTATGTGATGTCTTGGGCCTCCTTCGTCTGGAGCATGACCTTGAGGATTCCAGCCCTGATGGAGACGTCGAGCATGGAGATTGGCTCGTCTGCGACTATGAAGCTGGGTTGGAGGATGATGGTTCGGGCCACGGCGACCCTCTGCCTCTGGCCGCCGCTAAGCTCGTGGGGGAATCTGAAGACGAAATCTTCTGCTGGGATCAGCTCGACGTCCTCGAGGGATTTGTGGACGATCTCCTCCGTCTCTGCGGGGGAGTCGGATAGCCTGTGTACGTTGATGGGCTCTGATATTATGTCGAACACCGTCATCCTGGGGTTCAGAGACTGATAGGGGTCCTGGTAGATGATCTGCATCTTCCGCCTCATCTGCTTCATCTCGGCCTTGTTGAGGGCCGTGATGTCCCGCCCCTCGAAGTATATCTCTCCGCCGGTGGGTTCGAGCAGCCGCAGGACGGTCTTGCCCGTCGTCGTCTTGCCGCATCCGCTCTCACCGGCGAGGCCGAAGACCTCTCCCTTTCTCACCTCAAAGGACACGCCATCTACAGCTTTAACATACTCTGTTTTTCTTGAGAGCAGGGTTGAGACTATACCCCTCCTCACCGGGAACCATTTCCTCAGGTTTACGACCTTGAGTTCAGCTTCTCCCTTCATTCACTCATCCCCCATTCGTGAGCAGATGGCAAGCGGCGAAGTGTCTATCTCCGATTTCCAGATACTCCGGCTTTTCCTTCGTGCATATGTCCATACGGTGTGGGCACCTCGGGTTGAACCTGCACCCTGTAGGGGGATTCAGGAGGTTCGGGGGGACGCCGGATATGGAAATTAACTCCCTCCTGTCTTCCTTGATGCTGGGGAATGCGCTTATCAGGGCCTGGGTATAGGGGTGGACCGGATCCGAGAAGGTGGTGTCGATGTCGGCGTACTCAACAAGGTTCCCGGCGTACATGATGGCGCATGTCGTGCAAGTCTGGGCGACCACCGAGAGGTCGTGGGTGATAAGCATCATCGTGATGCCAAGCTTCTTCTGGAGTTCGTTAATCACCTCAAGTGTCTGGGCCTGGACGATGACGTCGAGGGCAGTAGTGGGCTCGTCGGCGATAATAAAGTCGGGGTTGCACGCGAGGGCCATGGCGATCATGGCCCTTTGCTTCATACCGCCACTGAGCTCGTGAGGGTAGCTGGTTATCCGACCAGGGTCTATGCCTACAAGACTGAAAAGCTCCCGAGCTCTGTCCAGAGCCTCCCTCTTCGCCACGTCCTCGTGGATCGTGATCGCTTCCGCGATCTGGTCCCCAACCTTGAAGACAGGGTTGAGGGCGTTCATGGCTCCCTGAAAGACGTATGCCATCCTCTTCCATCTGTAATCCTTGTCGAAAATAGCCTCGTCAAGACCGACAATGTCAACGTCGTTAAGTAGTATTTTGCCCCCCACAATCCTGCCGTTCCAGGGGAGGAGACGCATGATGGCCAATGCCAGGGTTGTCTTCCCGCAGCCTGACTCACCCACCAGGCCGAGGGATTCTCCTTTCTCCATCTGAAGTCGGACGCCGTCCACCGCCTTAACGTCCCCTTTGAGGGTTGAGTAGTATGTCTTAAGGTCCTGAACTTCAAGGATTGTCATCTCGGAGCCTCAGTCGGTGGTTTTAGTTCCTTTGGTTATTACTTATTTATAGTATCTTTCTAAGAATTTAAAGGGTAGAGGGCTTTTACCATGGTTTCAGTCCCAAGGAATCTTGATGATTCTCCGCAGGTTTCCACCGAGTATCTTTTCTCTCGTTTCCTGTTCGAGTTCGGAGAGTTCCACCCTTTTCAGCTCTAGGTCGAGGTTCCCGATTGGAGCATCAGATGTGAAGATGAGCCTGTCCAGATCTATGTTATCTGCGTATCCACGTAGGAAGGATAGGGTAGGGAAGGGCCGCGTCATGAGGTGAAGGTTGCCGCAGTTTTTAGTGGCTCTGTGGGCTCTCCGGCTTTGAGAGGTGACGAAGTTGACCCCTTGGAATCTGCTGGCGAAGTCTGCCACGGCCTCTGGGGGGCAGAAGATGGAGTCCCCCGAGTGGATGTAGACTGGAACTCCCTCTTTCTCTGCGAGCTTGACAACCGGTTCCATTATTTCGCTACCCACTCCGTATCCGTCGCTGGTCGGGTCCAACTGTAACCCAGCGAAGCCCTGCTCTAGAGCCTCTCTGAACCTGTCGTCTTCACCTTCAAGATGGGGATTCGCCCTGTACAATGCGGCTAACCTGCTTGGATACTTCTTTACGGCTTCCATGACGTACGCGTTGACTTCCGTGTAGAAGGGTCCGGGTGGTGGAGCCACCACGACCGAGATGTCCACGCTGAACTTATCCATGTTTGCAATCAGCGTCTCGGGGCTTTGCTCCATGTATATGGTCTTTCCGAGGAATACGTGTCCATCGATTACCTTCATGATGTTTCCTCCAGCTTCAGGATGCGGGCTATATTTGCTCCAAGGACCATCTCCTTCTCCTCAGGAGTTATATCTGATAGGTGGATCTTCATCATCTCTACCTCTGGGATTCCAAAGGGCATGTCCGAGCCGTAGATCACCCTATCGGCGCCGACGCGTTTCACCGCCCGCGTGATTTCACGGGGACTTCTGAATGAGGTCTCAAGGATGATGTTCTCAAACCATCTGGCAACAAGGATGGCATCCTCGTAGAGTCGCTTGCCCATGTGTCCTATTATGAGCCTCAGGTCCGGGAAGGCGTCCGCGAGGCCACCCACTAGGGTAGGCTGTGCGAACCCGTAGGTGTCCGGCTCGCCTGTGTGAATGAGTATCGGCACCTTGAGTTTCACCGCCATCTCGGCGATGGGGAAGGCAAGCTTCTCGCAGTTGATGGCGAAGGCCTCATTCCGAGGGTGTAGCTTCACACCTTTGAACCCTTGAACTTTGATAGCCCTCCGAATGCTCTCTAGGGCGTTTTTCTGGAGGTGCGGGTTAACCCTCACGAAGCCAAGTATCCTGCCGGGTGCTTCTCTCATCGAGTTGGAAATGAATTCGTTCGCCTCGTCGTAGGTTCTATCCTTGCCGATGGAGGAATAGGATGCACATGTTACTATTGCATCTATATCGTTTCGATCCATCACTGAGAGGAGGTCTTCGATTGTATTCGGAGGTAGACCTCTCCCCGGACCAGCGAAATGGGTGTGCCCATCAATGACAACCATTACAAATCCCTACTTTAAGTACCGTTTCATAATAATATATTTCGGGTATTGGAGGCACCATCCTTGTCAACTAAAACAATCGAACTAAGCGGAGACCTTACAGAGCTAAAGATGTTTTTCAAGGACGCGCTCAGAGAAATTAATTTCATTATTTTAGATGAGGAGAACTTTAGCGACCGGTTCCGAATATTGGGGGTAAATAAGAAAAGAACATCCCTCATGGCCATCACCATGCTATCCCTAACAGGGGGGTACATACCTCAGAAGAGAGTAGCTTTAGAGTTGATTGCCTGGGAAAAAAATGCATCCCTCGGTGCCATGCTCAAATGCATCCCCTACATAGACACCATCGATATGGAGGCTACAGTCGAGACACCACAGGAGAGTGAAAGATGCGAGAACCTTGCTAAGCTACTTGTAGACAAAATCACTAAAAGATTCAGTCTGGACCAATAGAAGTCAAAATCAATGACCAAGAACTTGTCCTAGTCATTCGCTCTATGTGGGCATAGTATCTTCGTGTGCCGCCTTGAGGAGGGGCCTGTTGTGACCATTGTCGATTGGAGCACCATCACATACCCTAAGATGATGAGCACTTGAGTTCACAGAGACGGAGTAGATACCCTACCCGTTCAAGAAGATACCCATTTAACGGTTATCAGACAGATGTTGTGAAAGGAAGCATCATCTATAAATTTTGAAATGCTCCTTGCCTTAGGTTAAGGCACCAGCGATCTCGCAGCGCGGAGATTTAGCGTTGGGATACCGCCCTAGGGGAGCCTTCTCTCAACCCAAGTTTCGGAATGATAAAGTAAGTTATGGCCCTCAGGGACATGTCAATTATCTATTAGAGGTCTTTACCTAGTTCACTCGCTCGATTGAGACATCTATACCTGTAAATTCGGTGTCTCTACCCACCAATAGATTTGCCTTCTTCACCTTCGCTGTTGCTACCGCGAATGAGTCAGCTAGGGAGAGCGAGTGTTTTCCCTTCGTCTTCGCAGCCTCCTTCCAGAGTCCGTCGTCGCCTACAGGGACTATCTCCAATCCATAGTCCCTAAGATTCCTTTCTTTCTCCTCTGCGAGGTCAGGACTTTTCCTGTACAGGATGTAATAGAGCTCTGTAAGGTTGATGATGTTGATGTAGCCCCTCATTTCTCCTCTCATTATCTCAGTAAGGCATCTCTCAACCTTTTTTCCGCTTGGTTCTCCCAGGTAGAAGGCTAAGAGGACCTCGGTATCGAAGACTGTACTCAACTCTCGACGCCCTCCAACAACTTCTCCTCTCTCATCCGTTCCTGGGTTCTAGCCTCATCCAGAATTTCACGCGCCGTCTTACCCTCGAAAAGCTCCCTGAGAGAGCCAAAGTCGTCCTCTGGCCTGGGCAGAGGTTTGAAGAGGATACCCTCCTCAGTCTCGATGACGAGAACTTTGTCTCCGACGCCGAATTTCTCCCTCAGATCTTTGGGGATGGTTGCCTGTCCCTTCTTAGTAACACTCACAACCCTAGTCATAATATCAGCTCCATTAATACTGAGTGTAAAGGGTATTACTTAATTCTTATCCCTTCAAGGGAACAGTGGGGAGTCGCTAACCGATATGGCACTCAAGTCATGTTATAAACACCGTCTAAGTTGACTGGATGTAGTTTAGGAATCCATTAATCCGACTTCTCACGAGTCATTTAACTAATGCTGTGATTGAAGTAGAGGGTGGCTGCGCGTTTTGAAACTCGCCATCCGCATGTCTATTACTCAATAATCGGTACCTCAAATCGACACGAAAGAGGTACTTAAATAACCATCGCCAATAAGTGAATTTGGAATGGCTATTGGCAAGAGCCCCCATAGAGATGAAACTGAGACGCTGATAGGG
>DAOVCM010000020.1 GCA_030670015.1 Candidatus Bathyarchaeota archaeon | reverse complement strand
AGAATAGAGGGAGGGGGGGGTAGACGAGATAACTGTGAAAAACACGCCTTTCGCCGGATGGCTTGAGGATATCAATGCTTCCACGGATGAATCATGTCAAAAACACGGCCTATTCCTCACAAAAAACAGAACACAACGAGTCAGAGATAAGTCCTGAGGGTACAGATTCAACAAACAGAACACTGAGCAAAAGATGAGGTAGCCTCTTAAGCGCGCGCGGGGGCATTCGCGAGGTTTGTATTCGCGCGCGCCTCATAGATTTGACCAATTAATTACGTTACAAGCTGGAGCGGTTGAAGAGGTTCAACAGCAGTGAGATGATGGAAATAACGATAAGTAGGGGCGATGTCACGAAGTAGAAGCCATTCCTCCTGTAGACCCAGACAAGAAACCATGGAAACCGGTCCAAACTTGGCAGGTGGCGAGCGAGGACAGGTAGTGAAACGAGGATGATTCCGCTGACGATGAGTAGCAAACCCAGAGCTGTGAAAGGTCTGTATGATGGATCCATCAGGAGCTTCCCCGCTCTATCCTTTTAATCTGTGCTTATTTATACCTAAGCTCTTTTAAAATAATAATCGTTAACATAGTGAAACCATGATAATCAGATTTATTATCACCTTTTGGGATTCCTACAGGGGCGTGGGCTGAGACGAGGATCGTCATTCTGGGGTCGCCCGGTAGTGGGAAGGGAACTCGGGCGAGGATTATTGGCGAGATTTATGGCATCCCTGTCATTACCGCGGGAGACATGCTCAGGAAGGTAGCCTCAAAGGGAACCAAGATGGGAAAAATTACTGAGGATTATATGAGGCGGGGTGAGCTAGTCCCAGATTACATCGTAATAGGCGTGATGGAGGAGAGGATGAATAAACCTGATATCGACAATGGTTTCGTCCTCGACGGATTTCCAAGGAGCGTCAGACAGGCGATGGCCCTTGACAACGTCATCAAGAAGAGGGGAACTATTATCGACATCGTCCTCAATGTCATAGCCAAACCTGAAACTATCGTGAGCCGGCTTTCGCTCCGCCGTTCATGCCCTCAATGTGGATCAATCTATCATCTTAGAGACAAACTACCAAGAGAACCCGGAATCTGTGATGAATGTGGAAGCGAGTTAATCCAGCGATTCGACGACGAGAAAGAGATCATCAGAAAGAGATTTGAGGTCTACGAAAAACAGACATTCCCCATCTTAGAATGGTACGAGAAAAGGGGGAAAGTAAAGGAGATCAGCGGGGAACTAGAGATAGACCAAATACCAGAAGTCCTCAAACGCATTCTAGAGGATTGTTAACTCCCTAGGTCTTGTATCCAAACTTCCTGAGGATATCTTTCCTCCACTTGACACCTTCGTCGTCCTCTACGCCGAGAGGCTTGTGCCCGTCGACTACGCCGAGGACGCCCCGACCATACTCCGTCTCTACGACGATGACCTCAAGAGGATTGGCGCTGGCAGCGTAGATATTACATACCTCTGGCACTACCTTGAGCTGGTTCAACACGTTGATAGGGTATGCGCCCCTCATCACCACCACAAACGAATGACCACACCCAAGCCTCAACGCGTTACCAGCCGCAACCTTCTTGAGACCATCATCGTTGCCCTCTACCCTGACAAGACACTCTCCTGAAGACTCGCAGAAACCAAGGCCAAAACTCACTGTGGATGACGAGGTGACCATCGCCTCATATATGTCCTCCACAGTCTTGATGAAGTGGCTCTGACCGAGAATTAAGTTGCAACCCTCTGGCGTCTCCATCTTCACAACCTTTAGCTCCATCCCAAAACCCGTTGTAATCCATAATCTACGGCTTAATGAGGGTTGCGACCTGGGACAAAAGTATATAGATGCCGTATAGAGGTTTAAACGATGATGTCAGGAGAACAGCGACGCAACAAACTCAGAGACAGACAATTCAGACGTGACAATCCCCACATCAGATGGGGTGATGTCCCCTACAGCGTCGCCCCCTATGTCCCCACTCCTACGAATGTCGTGAGGAAGATGCTGAGCCTGGCGAAGGTGGGCCCTGACGATTCTGTCTACGACTTGGGGTGTGGTGATGGTCGCATACTATTCTCCGCCGTTGAGGAGTTCGGTGTAAAAAGGGCCGTTGGGTATGACCTTAACGTCGCAATGTGCGAATCTGTCCAGAGGAAGATTTTAGAGAAAGGACTGAACGACCGTATCAAGGTTGTAAACGGTAACTTCTTCCTCGCTGACATATCTCAAGCCTCCGTTGTCACTCTCTACCTCACTACTTCGGGTAACTCGAAGCTTCGGCCCAAGCTAGAGGAGGAGTTGGGCGTGGGAGCCCGAGTGGTGAGCCATGACTTCCCCATCCATAACTGGTCCACAGAAAAAAACAGTTTACCATACCACTACATCTTAGGCTCCCACAAAATTTTCATGTACCGCATACCTGACGCCTATAAGAGGAAAATAATCGTCTCCAGGGAACCCGAGGAAGAGAGCCGCTGGAGAAGAATCAGAGATCTATTCCTGAGACATGATGGGCGCCACTAGAGGGCGCCAAGCACCAGTGCGAGGAGTGCCATCCTCAGAAATACTCCGTGTTTCACCTGTCTAAAGTACAAGGCATGGGCAGTATCGTCGACATCCGTCGAGATCTCCGTTATTCTGGGAAGGGGGTGCATCACCTTCAGGTCTCGCTTTACGCCTTTAAGGAAGGTGCTGTCGATCAGATATGCGTCCTTTACCTTGTCATAGTCAGCTGGATCGGAGAACCGCTCCTTCTGGACACGAGTCGCATAAAGGATGTCGAGGTCTGGCAGCACTTTCCTGAGGTCCTCGGTCTCCACGTAGTCCAGTCTTCCAGCTACATCTTTGATGACATCGTCCCGCATCTTGAGCTGCTTTGGAGAGACAAAGTATACCTTGACATCATAGTTCCGTAGTGCGATAGCGAGGGAGTGAACTGTTCTGCCATAAAGTAGGTCGCCGACTAGAGCTATTGTGAGACCGTCAATGTTTCCCTTAGTCGTCCTGATGGCGTGAAGGTCGAGGAGCGCTTGCGTTGGATGTTCCCAGGGACCGGAGCCACCATTAATAATTGGAATGGAGGCCACGTCGGCTGCGATCCTGGCCGCATCCTCCGACGGATGGCGCATCGCTATGACATCCGAGTAACTCTCAACCACCTTTATGGTATCAGAGAGGGTCTCTCCTTTTACCACTGATGAGACCTTTGGCTCGGCGAAGCCGATGACGCTACCACCGAGCCTGCACATAGCTGACTCGAAGCTGAGGCGGGTTCTCGTGCTGGGCTCGAAGAAGAGGGCTGCGAGAATCTTTCCCCGGAGCAGATCAGAACCCTTCTCAACGAGAGGTATCATGTCCGTCGCCCTATCTAGGATGAAGTCAATCTCCTCTCTGCTGAAGTCCCTCATGGAGATAATGTCTCGACCTTTAAACGAGGCTGTATCAACCATACATAACACCGATTAAACATAGGGCAGAACTGTTTAAAAAATTAGAGCGAGGTGGGCCTTACAATGACTTTAAAACCTCATAATAATGTTCGTTTGAGAGGCTTCTCTCAGTTGAAGGCGATTACGTAGGATCCTGTTTTAGACAGATGCTCACATACAGAACCCCTGAACCCTATCCCTTTTCTAGCCTACGATGGACTCCGATTGAAAAATTGAATGAACTGTGAAAGTTATTAGAGATGCAAGACCGTGGCTTGGATCACCTCTTCGGATAGAGTTCCATGCGTTTTAGGAGTTCGATGAGGGTTGGGGAGAGTGCATATCGTGGGAATTCTTCAGCTTCTAACCACTGGGCGTCTAACGCATCAGAAGCCGCCTTTAATGAGCCACCAATTGGGGTTGCAAGGTAGTCTATTATGACAAAGTGATACATTATACGAGAGTTCTCGTCCATTACGATCTTGTCAACGACATCTATGACTTCCAATATCTCAACATCTAAGCCTGTCTCTTCTTTAGCTTCGCGCACAGCAGCTTCAGCAGCTCTCTCCCCTACTTCGACGAGGCCACCTGGAACAGTCCAGAGCCCTGCGTCTGGCTCAGCTGCCCGCTTGATGAGGAGATAGCGGTCCCTGTCCCTTATGAGAATCCCGACACCAACCATCGGCTTATCTGGATAGAGGCGCCTCCTGCTCATGTTAATTGCATTGAATCGTGACTAAGATACATATAAAGAAGCTCTGACAGCTCACACGATTTATAACCTGTGGATCGTTAGGGACCAGAGAGGTCAGCTTAAAGTTGAGACTTCTCGTCTTTACCCAGGGCAGATATGGAATACGTATCCTAGAGAACATCCGGCAACGGTCACCATCAGGTTGGGATATTCGACTCCAACCTCTGCCCGAGAAACTACCACTAATCATAGAGGAGCCAGAGGAGTTGGATATGGGTTTCAGGCTTAGTGAGGAGTGTGACCTAGTCCTCTTCATGGGAGAGAGCCCCTCAGCCTTCTCCCTGCTACCAACTATTCTAAAACATGTATCAGTCAGGGCGGTCATAGCCCCGGTGGACAACTACGCTTGGCTCCCACTCGGGCTTGAGAGGCAGATCAGAGCTGAGCTTGAGGAATCGTCCATAAACATCATTTTCCCACGACCCTTTTGTGCTCTCACGCTCATTGGCACTCCACACATCGACGAGTTCGCCAACACCTTTGGTTCACCACGTCTAAAAATCGAGACAGAGAGTGAAATCATCAGTCGTGTACAGGTTCTGAGGGGAGCTCCCTGTGGCTCAACATGGTTCATGGCGGAAAAGCTTCCTGGGTCAAGTGTGAAGAAAGCCAGTTCGAGGGCTGCAACATTGGTTCAGATCTACCCTTGTCTCGCTTCGAGACGAATTGAACGACTCTTCTCGGACGCACCCATTCATGTGGCGGCTCATCTCGTCCAGAGGGCAGTAGAGGACGCCCTAAAAGAGTGATGGAATATTTTTCACATGATTGTAACCACTACAGCGAGTAAGAGGTTTCTTAACCAATAATTAGAATTTTTAGTTGGTGCTCCCGCCGGGATTTGAACCCGGGATCACAGACTCGAGAGGCCCGTATCCTTGACCGAACTAGACGACAGGAGCACAGATGCTATAGACACATCCCAGCAGCCCAGATTTAAATCTTCTATACCCAGGGAAAAAGTCAATGAAATGAGAAAGAATGATTAAATGTCGTCTCTGAGCTTCAGGATGTGCGCGATGTTGGCCTTCTCGTCGATCACAGGCTCGATCTTTCCTGTCTTCGACGTGAATAGGGTCGTGCAGCCGGGACCGTGACCGGCGATGACACAGTTGCTGTGTGTGACGATACCAATGGAGACGGCGCCCCGTCTGAAGATTCTTCCATAGCTCTGGTCAGCGTCTATGATGGCCACGAGGTCGCCGAGCCTCAGGTCCTCGAGGCCATACTCCTCAACGGTCTCTTCGCAGAAGAGGGTGATGTCATAGTCCCCTGATGAAACGTGGCTACTCCCTAAGCCCGAGCCCATTATGGCCGCCGGTATCCTGTGGGTTACAGGTATCTGGAGCTTCCCATCGGCGACCTGGGGGTCAATGGTATCCAGAAATCCGGGGTCCATGTTGAACACCCTCACCTCAGGTATGTCCAAGAGCTTGAGACCTACGCCGTATGCCTTCACCATCACCTTGTCCTCAATAACAAGCTTCTCCATCACGTCGGGCGGGAAATCGGTCATCACATGCTCGATGCCACCATGCTTACCGACGACGACCCCCTTCTCTCCCTTAGCATCGCCCTTCACCACGGTCGCCTCATTACCGATGCAACTCAACACATTCAATGCACGGCTCTGGGCTTGAGGCATCCGCGAGTCCGATACACGGTTCTCCAAGCTCACACCCGGCTCAACGTGATCCGCCATCCATCCGCAGGCGAGATCCCCCACCCGGATGTTATAGGTGATACCTCCCACACCGGGCAGTATGACGGGCTCACCGTCAGCTGTAACCTTGTAGATTGCTGAGCCCAGCACTGGGCTTACAACCTCGCCTATAACCGAGACCTTTACAAGTCTATCCCTGTTTGTCTTCAACATCTACGATCAGGACCTAATTACAATTATACCGGATAAAATTTACCTAAGAAAATTCAGACTTGAACTGAACATATAAAAATAGTGGAGAGAGGAGTCTATTCCTCATCCATATCCGGCATATCGCCGGGTCCACCGGGGCCGCCTGGGCCAGCCGCGGGGGCTGATGCTGCCACTACGTCGTCGATCCTCAGGATCATGGATGAGACCTCGACGGCGGACTTGATTGCCTGTTGTTTCACGACCATGGGCTCGACGACACCCTGTTCCAGCATGTCGATGATGCCCTCCTTGAAGACATTGACTCCCATAGCCATACCATCCTTCTTCTCGTGAGCTGCCTTGATTGCTACCATTGTATCGAGAATGTCGAGGCCTGCATTGTCAGCCAGGGTCCTTGGCACTACATCGAGGGCGTCGCTGAAAGCTTCTATTGCGAGCTGCTCCCTGCCACCGACCTGCCGTGCGTAGTCCCGGACAGCCTTTGAGAGCTCCGTCTCGATGGCTCCGCCTCCAGGCACCATCTTAGCCAGCTCAGCGACATCACTAATAACGTAGAGGGCGTCGTTTAGCGTCCGCTCAGCCTCGTCGATCATCCTCTCCAGACCCCCGCGGATGAAGATCGCCACGGCCTTTGGGTCTTTGCAGCCCTCGACAAAGATCATTTTATCGTCGCCTACCTTCTTCTCCTCCACAGCCTCACAGGCCCCTAGATCGGATTTTTTCAGGTCTGAGAGGTTGGAGACGACCTTTGCACCGGTGGCTTTGGCCAGCTTCTCCATGTCGGATTTCTTAACACGTCTAGCTGCGAGGATACCTGCTTTCGATAGGAAGTGTTGGGCTACATCGTCGATGCCCTTCTGGGCGAAAAGAACGTTTGCCCCGCTATCTATCACCTGATTCACCATCTTCTGGAGCATATCAGCCTCCTGGTCGAGGAATGCCTTGATAGCGTCAGGGCTTCGGATGCGGATCTCCGCGTCGAACTCGGTCTTCTCCACCTCAATGGCGACGTCGATGAGGGCGATTTTGGCTCCGTCTATCTTCTTGGGCATACCGGCGTGCACAGCTTCCTTGTCGATGATGATGCCTCGCACGAGCTCCGTCTCGTTGAGGCTTTTACCCTCTTTTTTAACGATCTGAACGTTGTCTACATCTGCTATGATCTTGCTGTCCCTCTCCTCAATGATCTGTTTAATTGCGTCGATGACCAACCCTGCGAGATGTTCCCTCGACTTTGCGACGGTCTTGCTCCGCATCGACGTGGTAGCCAATTTCATAAGAGTCTCTCTGTCCTCGAAGTCCACATCAAGGGCAATTTTCTCCATTGTCTTGAGTGCCTTCTCTGCTGCCTTCTGGTAGCCGGAGATGATGATAGAGGGGTGGATGTTCTGATCGAGCAAATCCCCTGCCTTCTTCAACAGCTCCCCCGCAAAGATGACGGCCGTGGTTGTCCCGTCGCCTACCTCGTCGTCCTGGGTTTTAGCGATCTCGATCATCATCTTCGCCGCAGGGTGTTGGACGTCGATCTCATCGAGCACTGTGGCCCCGTCGTTTGTAATAGTGATGTCACCGAGGCTGTCGATGAGCATCTTGTCCATACCCCTCGGCCCGAGAGTCGTCTTCAGGACCTCGGCTATTATCTGCGCAGCCATCATGTTTGACCTGCGTGCGTCTCGTCCACGGCTCCGGGTGGAGCCCTCCTTCAAGATCAGAATCGGTTGACCCGTTAAATATGCCATACCATTTACCTCCAATTCGGAATTTTAACTACAGAACACAACTATAGTCAAAATATAAAGGTTTTCCACGATTCCGATACATGAGCTCCCCTTATTTAAAGTTGAACCCTCATATCGGAATGTTACAAATAATTATCCCCGCATATAGGCGGAGACCAATCTGATTATTCCTAAAGGAGCCCGGGCCATGATCTTGGTGAGGGTTCGAGTCACCGCGGTTCCGTTAGCAAGGTTGAGGATATCCTCGTTCGTCACAACTCTGGCGAGGGTATTGAGGTCCTCGTCGCTGAACCTGTCGAGCATCTCCACCACCCTGCGGCTGTCCCTAATCCGCTTCCCCCAGTATTTATCGAAGCGTCGCTCGTACTCAGAGAGCCTAGTTGCAGAGACATCGCCCTCCTCACAGGCTTTGGCTGCAACCTCGCCTGCGATCCTCCCGGAGACAACGCCGGAGTGGATGCCCGCCCCTGTCATCGGTATCAGCTGACCAGCAGCGTCTCCTGTAAGCATCACTCCATCACCCACGGCTCTCTCAATGCATCCAGAGACAGGGGTTATACCACCGTTCACCAGAATGATGTCCCCGTCTTTCAATCTATGGTCAGAGGCCACGAATCGTTTAAGGTACTCTAGAGGAGACGCCTTATGGATCCTTCTCACACCCAGTCCCACGTTGGCCACCTCACCGGACTTTGGAAATACCCATGCATACCCACCCGGGACAACCTTCGAGCCAAAATAGAACTCGTTAACATCAGGCTCATCGAGACTTAGGCCTCCTAATCTGAACTGAGCACATGTTACCACGTCGGAGAACCACCTGCCGAGCCCCGCGGTCCTACGGATGATGGAGGCATGTCCGTCGGCCCCAATAACAACCTTGGCTTTAATTCTCATCGTCTTTCCATTAGTTGTAGCCTTGACCCCTGTTACAGCGCCTTCATCCATTGTGACATTTGTCGCCCTAGTGTTCATCATGAGCTTTGCCCCTGACTCAACGGCGTTCTCTGAAAGTATCTTGTCAAAGACTTCTCTGTTCAAGTTGAAGCCTTTCCAATCAGTACTACTCAGCTCCACAAAGTTCCTGTCAGGGGAGTAGACTCTAGCCTTTGTGATCTCTTGAGAGACAATTGGAGGCCTTGGTTCGGCTCCAGCATCTTTTATTCCATCGAGGCTCAGGCCCTCTGCGCAGAATATGGGGTATCCAACTTGGAGGTGCTCCTCTAGAAAGATGACCTCCATACCTAGTTCGGCTGCGGCCCTCGCAGCGAGGCTACCGGCAGGCCCCGCGCCGACAACGATTACGTCACAATCGAGATGGCGCATCCTACTTCAACAGTAGTCGTCAGGCGTTATGTATATTACCCTATCGGCTAAGGACTTTCTGGGCGGCGATCTCTATGTCCTTCTCCTTTACAGTCTTTCGGCCTGAGTGTCTCGCGAATACAATTGCCTCTTTGGCTACCTTGATGCCGATCTCCTCCAGTACACTGCCCAAGGCTATTGCGCTTTCCTCACTCACCCTCACCGTTCCTTCTCCCGCCCTCTTTATCAGTTTGTGCATAGGTGCGACTTTTATCTCGTTTACCATCAAAGACCCTTCTCTTTTCTATTCTCTTCTCCAGAAATATTTAATACTTGCCTCTTTTTCCACCGAGAAGAGCATGTTCTTCCCTCTTTTCTTTAAGTAAATTTCTCTAGTATAATACAGGCTGAAAAGAACCTAAAAAACCTTGTAAACATCTTTCTATACGAGGTTGATAACCAGCCCAAGAACAAACCAAAAAACATTCTAGCGGGGAATCTTCGGATATAAATAGTCATTGGAATTCAGCAGTTTGCCCAACCCTCAGTCCTTATCCTACTTAAACCCTAACCGTGTTCGAGACATTCATTTTCAAAGATAATATTTAATACATCGATAGTTCTCCATATCAGCACTAACGCTGGAAGAGACTAAGTGGTTACCATGGGCAAAATAAGAACA
>DAOVCM010000158.1 GCA_030670015.1 Candidatus Bathyarchaeota archaeon | reverse complement strand
GACCTCCCCAGGCTTCAAGGCCTCGATGGCAACTAGAGCCTTACCCCCGATGATATCGTCCACGAACCTGACCTGACTGTTCAGATACATCTGGAGTACCCGGGTGTGAAGCTCCAAGGAGGTGAAGTCATACTTACCGGGACGGCTCTGATGACTACCAAGCACCACTCGCGCCTCCCCCAGCTCTCTGATCGTATCCACGATTGACGCGATCTTGGTAGCATCAAGAATCCTCTTTGAGACAGGGTCGATAGGAGAATTGATGTCAACCCGCAGGAAGACCGTCTTACCCGCAACATCAACATCGTCAAGGGTCAGGAACTCGAAGACCATGGAACACTCCCTTAATCCTCGGAATTGGGTGTTTCCTAATATAAATAATGTTTTGGGGACTAAAGTCTGTTTCACATAGAGGCGCAACTACGACTATAAACGCTATCACCTGTTTATCCGGGCTTGGTGAATATGGTAGATATTCAACCATCAATGTCACGAAACGCGAAGCTCCGAAATGAACGTTGAATGTAGACATTAGTGATGCCATGAAGTCTTCCCCTCATCAACATGGGTAATAAAACCCTGAATCTTATCTAATCCCAGGTGAGGAAAATAATACTCCCTTTCTATTCTGATGACTCCACATCTGTCTACAAGAAGAAAACGTGTGCCTTCAGGAACCCTATCGTGAGCCTAGAGGAGTAAGATGTTAAGGTTCCTGTTTGAGTGTAAACGACTTAGTAGTACTCCAACAATGCGTTCCACAACGTGAATTTACCGAACTTCTCTCTTCTCTCGGATTAAAACCGAGAGGTTGTCTAGCTGTAAGAGGTTACAACGCTAGATTTTTTCGGTTTAAAGTGATACTCCGGGTATGCCCCAACAATCCAAAAATAAGTTACCATTAGATGAAGCGAAGGAAGAACTCGTACTTCTCGAAAAAGAATAACCACACAAGGATGAAGGGTATAAGGTTTCCTTTTCACTTTTACTTTCAAAGTTTACGGTATTTCATATTCATAGAAAACGAATAACTATTATATTATATAGAGTGAGAAAGAAATATACCAACTATCTTATGTGTTAAGCAAGATATAAAAGATTCTGACTATAAATATGATGTTTAAGTAATGAGACATTAATTAATAAAATTATAATATCCTGTGTAAAATATAAAGTCTGTAACCTAAACCGTTTTATCCAACAAGGACATAGGTTTGCCTGTGTCCCGTGAAAAATTTGAATGCGAGGTCATGGACTGGGATCTATTCTATTCCCTATCCAAGAAGGTAGCTCAGAAGATAATTGACTCCGGGTACAAACCAGACTTCATGGTGGGGCTCGCCAGGGGCGGCTGGGTACTGTCAAGAGTACTCTGCGACTTTCTTGGGATTAAGGACCTGATAAGTCTGAAGGTGGAGCATTGGGGAGTGACGGCGACCCCAGATGGGAAGGCCCGATTGAAATACCCGTTCAGCATCGACCTCTCAGGCAGGCGGGTGCTGGTGGTGGACGATATCACTGATACAGGTGAGAGTATGCACCTGGCTACAGAGTACGTGATGACGTTGAACCCCGGCGAGGTGAGGACAGCGACCCTACGACATATCGAGGGATCAACATTCGTCCCCGACTATTTCGGCGATGAGATCAGCTGGCGCTGGGTCATCTTTCCATGGAACTTTACTGAGGACCTCTGCAACATCATTCCTGATATCGTTGACGAATGCGCCAACATCGATGAAATAAGGAAGCTACTAAAAGGAAACTATAAGATAAACATCGACGAACAGAGGCTGTCAGAGATCCTCGATGAGTTAGACAGGCGCTCCAAAGGGTGGCGACCATCAAGGCTTCGGCGTAGAGACGATATCTAATCCTGAGACTAAGAAATCATAACCACAACCAACTTTTCTTATTTGACCACCTTCCAGGTAATCTAATCTATTGATGATAAAATGGAGAGGGGATCTTCCCGTCTCGATGTCGGAGTCGATGACTGTCACCTGAAATATGGGCCTCCACGTGAACCTTATATTACACCCTACGACTTCGAGGTTCAGAAAATGGTTTCTCAGAGAACAGGAAAAAGTAAAACTGGAAAAAACAAGCACTGGTCCAGCCTCAAAAGGAATATAGGTTCAGAAGAAAGCGGGGACAATATAGTTGAGAATATCTCTCGGATGCTTAATCTGAAGGAAGGAGAGGAGGCAGTTAGGCGCATCCTGAGGGAGGTATATCTGCGTGGGAAAGTGGGAACCAAGGATCTAGCGCGCGCCACAAGGCTGCCCATTCCAGTTACTGCAGCGGTGAGAAGAGAACTGGAAAAGAGGAAGATACTTGCTAGGAAGGGAGGGGCCTTCTTGACAGAGAAAGGTGAGAGATATGTGAGGGAGAACCTTGGCATGACTAGGATGAGTAAAACACTCTGCCCCTTATGCCATGGGAAGAAAATTCCTTTAACCGAGGATTTTTCTGAAATACTGGAGAAACTCCAGAAATACTCAGCTCAGAGGCCGGAGCCTATTCCTCAGCTGGATCAGGCGTTCGCCACACCGGAGACAGCTTTGAGAAGGGCTCTCTACATGTTGGGGGAGGGAGACCTCGAAGGTAGAGATGTACTATTCCTCGGAGACGACGACCTGACCTCTGTTGCAGTAAGCCTGCTGAATGTCGCCCGAAGGATCACTGTCATCGATATCGACAAGAGGCTGCTGGATGTCATAGTCAATATCTCTAGAAATAATGGGTTCAGCATAGAATGCATCCAGCATGACCTGAGGGACCCACTTCCTGAACAGCTGCATGGAAAATATGATGTTGCCTTCACGGACCCACCGTATACAGTACCGGGTCTGAAGCTCTTCATATCTAGGTGTATCGATGCGCTGAAGGTTCGGAAGACTGCAAGCGTATATTTAGCATTCGCTGACAAGTCCCCGCTTGAGATGCTAGAGGTTCACAGAGCCATCGCCCAGATGGGATTATTCATCAGAGAGCTGATCCCACGGTTCAACACCTATGAAGGAGCTGAGATGTTCGCTAATACAACATTCATAGCGAAGCTTTCTACTACTAAGGAGACCCGTGCAGCAATAACGGGGGTGTTCACGGGGAAGATGTACACGGGTGAGGTCCGACCAACCGTTAGAATATACAGATGTAAATGTGGCCAGAAGGTAAAGGTAGGTGTTGGCAGGAGCTTCAGTACTATAGGGGAGCTAAAATCGAGGGGATGTCCTCACTGTGGGAGTGTAGACGGGTTTAGGCTTCAGAAGCGGATGCTAATAGAGAACGATGGATGTTGAACTGCCTCTAATACTGAAATCCTTGGTAACAAGGGTATTTCACGTGCTAGAATTATGGGAACACTGAGAAGCTTCATAAGTGTAGATCGCTTTCATGAGACCAGTTAAAGGGATTAGAACTTCAGGGATGTGAGAATTGATCAAGATAGTTCAGTTGCTCGTAGATCTCTATGGGTGCGAGGTTGATCTAGATGATGACGCATTCCTTCTCAGTACACTAGAAAGGGGGGCTAAGGCTGTTAGGGCTAGGGTTGTCAAGAAAATCACCCACAGATTCTCCCCTCAAGGTGTAAGTATCATCCTGATCTTGGCTGA
>DAOVCM010000259.1 GCA_030670015.1 Candidatus Bathyarchaeota archaeon | reverse complement strand
GCCTTCCATGTTGTAGAGGGTGTTGACCTCGGCCTCGAAGGGAGCCCAGTCCACGTTTTCGAAGAGCTCCCTTACTCTATCTAGATACAATCAGCTATCAGTAAAGAGAATACAGAAACTAACATATTAACGTTACACGCTGGCGCCCTATGGGGCCTTGGACCTATATTAAGGGAAGCTATAGGTGTCCCCATTCTAGACGGGGGCAGAGACATCGATTAAAATGGCTGAGGATTGGTTAAACTCGGCCTAAGTCACAGAAGAGTTACCTATCCAAAGTACACCCTAGAACATAGAGCAAAATAAACTCTGGAAACCCACTCTATTTGGAACCTAGTAAATACTTCTTATAGGATTCTTAGTTCCTCGAATGAGGTGGATGCATAGGGTCGATACATATGTACAGAACGTTGTTGCCCCTGATGAATAGGTCCCCGTAGCTAGCGACCAACCCTTCACGGTTGTATTCTTTTGCGCCTTTCAGCATAAGGTTCATGTAACCATCTGCTCTGGTCATCCTTCCCCAGTATTCTCCTCGATTCTTTAGAGTGACTGTGACATTATTTCCGACACTCTTTATAAGGACGTTCAGAGGTTTTTTTCTCGGTTCCAAAGTATACACCTTATTTGAAGATCATCTATGTAGCCCCTACATAAGATATAAAAGGTTTCTGAAACCATAAGGAGAAGAAATATTCTTTATTTAAAGATTTTTAAACTGTTGCATAGGCTAACCAGTCTTTTAGTTCCTCGTCCAAGATTAGTTTTTCTATGAACAACCCTGAATTTTCAAGAATGTCCTCAAAATTGTCAAAGGAATATGATTTCTTCAAACCCGATACAACAATAATAGAATCAGGCTGACTCACCCGCTTAATCTCTCCAAGTGTCTGTTCAGGCTCCGGTAGGTTCTGGATCAAAGTGACTGCGAAAACTTTGGTAAAGGTCGAAGATCTAAATGGAAGTTGATCCGAGTCAGCGTTAACAAGATATGTATTGGTCCTCTCTCCCAACTTTAAACGGGCTGCTGAGAGTAGTTTACTAGATAGGTCAAGTCCGACGCTGTGGGAAGTAAATCTCTGAAGTAGAAGCCCTGTTCCGCAACCATCATCCAGTACTATATCGTAGGCATGGGGTCGAACCTGGTTAAGTAAAATTCTATATTTGGCTTCCTGCTCTTCTTTGTATCGAATGTCATACAATCTTCCCCCTAGATCGTCATACGATTCTTGGATAGTGCGTTTGTCTTTTGATGTCATCGATCTAAACTTCTTTGCATAGGTTTAAGCCTTTTTTGTCTCGGATCTATGAGACAAAAATCTTTAAAAGATCGGAAAAAACCTCGATATTTGAACACGTCTGAAACTTTTTGATATGATAGGGTACTAAATACTTGAACTTGGAATCACATCATGAATTCTAGGTCTACTTATTGAAAGTCTTTTAAAAGGCTCTGAACTCCCCTATCCTTATGGAATCTACTTCGATTGAAAAAGGTGATCACCCTAATAAAGTAAAGATGGGTACTCGACACAGAAGCTCTTATGTTTTAGATGGCGTAGAAAGAGGTGTCCACCGTTCTCTCCTGAAGGGAGTTGGATTAACTGATGAGGATCTGAAAAAACCACTCATCGCAGTAGCAAACTCTTGGAACGAGATCGTCCCTGGCCACATCCACTTAGATCGGCTAGCGTCTTTTGTCAAGAAGGGGATTATCAGGGGTGGTGGCACTCCCCTAGAGTTCAATACCATTGGAGTCTGCGATGGCATTGCTATGGGCCACGAGGGAATGAGGATGAGCCTCCCAAGCAGGGAGCTAATAGCCGACTCAGTCGAGGTGATGGTTCAGTCCCACGGCTTCGACGCAATGGTCTGCCTGACAACCTGCGACAAAATCGACCCTGGTATGCTAATGGCTGCTGCACGCCTAGATATTCCCACTATTTTCTGTCTAGGCGGACCTATGAAGCCGGGCTGTCCCAAGTGGGGAACATTTAAAGATCAAACTATCACAGTACAGGAACTCTTTATGATCCCGAGCATGGTAAACTCAGGTGAGATTAGCCCTGAAGAAGCGGCCTACCTTGAGGATATCTGCTGTACTGGAGCTGGTGCCTGCGGAGGGATGTTCACCGCAAACACAATGCAGTGCCTCATTGAGGCTGTTGGCATGGCGCTCCCTTACATGGCGACTGCCCCTGCGAACGGAGCTCTCAGGGAACGTATGGCTTACGAGACTGGAAAGCAGGTCATGAGACTCCTCGAAAAAGCGGTAACTCCCAGTAGCATCATGACTGAGATTGCTTTCAGGAACGCGGTCACAGTGGACATGGCTCTAGGGGGCTCGACCAATACAGTTCTCCATATGCTTGCTGTCGCCCACGAGCTGAGGCTAGACATAGATCTTGAGCTTTTCGACGAGATAAGTCGAAGAACACCTCACCTCTGCAACATGGCTCCAGCCGGTCCTTACAAGATCAATGACCTTCACCAAGCAGGAGGAATTCCCGCTGTGATCAAGGAA
>DAOVCM010000174.1 GCA_030670015.1 Candidatus Bathyarchaeota archaeon | reverse complement strand
CTGCCATAGATGCTCTATGCGCATCGGGTCCTCTCCGATGATCATCGACGATAGGTGGTTAACAGCCTCGACTTCAGCGAGTTCCTTCCAAGTCAGTCCCGCCTCGCCTATTCCGTGGATACCCCCATCCGTCTCCACCTTCACAAACAGGTAATTTCGACTGTCCCCTCCAACAATGAAAGGTTTCACGGCTGTGATCTTCATTTTCTCACACCTCTGTTATGTTACCACCTTGTCATATTATGATGAATTTGACGCGCCTTCTTTTTTTCACGATAGTTCAAATACACCTGCGCCAGCTACGTTTAACCGTATTCGGAAGAGGGAGGTCCTGGCCGTGATGAAGAGGCTTCTCCAATCTTCGTCGCCCCACGCGAGGTTTGCAGGCCTCTCAGGGGTTTTGATTATACCTAGATGTTCTCCATTGTCAGAGAAGACCCAGATGCCGCCGGCTGCAGCTACGTAGAGATTTCCCTCGACATCCACCTTCATCCCATCCGGGTTCCCTGGTATGTCTGAACGGATCTCAGCGAAGACACGGCTGTTACACAGGGTTCCGTCGGGATTAACGTCGAGGACCCTTATGTGCCTTCGAATCGAAGAATCAGCGATGTACAGAACCATTTCATCAGGAGAGAAAGCCAGACCATTTGGACGATCGAAGTCGTCCGAAAGCAGCTTCAACTCATTATTTTCGGGATTTAGACGGTATACTCCTCTAAACTCCAGTTCCTGCTCTTCTGGTTTTATGCCATAGGGGGGATCCGTTAAGTAGATTGTTCCATCAGATTTCACCACCACGTCGTTGGGGCTGTTGAGACGTTTTCCGAGAAACCTATCAGCCAGAACGGTGTAAGAACTATCTTTCTCTATTCTTGAGAGCCGTCTGTTTCCGTGTTCACAGATTATTAGACGACCATCCCTGTCATAAGTCAGGCCGTTCGAGTTACCGCTTGGCTCGCGGAACACTGTTGTTCCTTCCTCTGACGACCATTTGTAAACTCTGTTAGCGGGGATATCGCTGAACAGGAGATAGCTTCCCGAGGAGTTCCATACAGGTCCTTCAGTGAACTGGAAACCTGTTGCTAGTTTCTCAAGCTCGCTATCTTCAAGCAGGATTAAGGATAAATCATATCGACTGTCCACAGTTACCACCGTATTAAACATAGTGTGATTAACCGATTTTAGGTGTTCGATCTCTCTCTCTATGGGTTCATTATTTCCATTTGAGCTGGTGTTCGTAACCTGGATGAGGTTTGAACCTTCTGCTTACTTCATCAATGGAGACACCTGAGACCTCGATCTTGTTCAGGTCTGCCACACCTGCGCCCCACTCATTTAAATGATATAGGTAACCGATGTCCAACGGCTCGAAGCCCATTATCCTAGCCATCACAGCATCTAGGGAAACAGGATGTAGACTTGCGGCGGACACACCAAGTTCGACAGGGTTCCCTCTGACGGGTCCTGAACCTTCCATTCCTATGTATCCGTCGATTACTGCTAGACTGGGCATGTATTGTACGGCGAGCTTCGCGATGTTTATGTTGATAGCTTTCGTTCCTTGGTGGATCTTCTCCTTTTCGCCTGTGTTTACAAGGGCGCCGACGACAACGTTCTTTATTGAAAGCGTGGCTATCACGCAGTCGTGGGTCTTGGGTACAGCGACGGAAATCAGGTAATCACTCTCAAGTAGGGTCTTCGAGACACGGAATTTTATGGATTCGAAGCTGCGGTTTACGGCTTCTAGCTCTAGGTACTTGTCTTTGTTCAGATCTACAAAATCTACGTCATATTTATCTTCGAGTTTGTCGTATCCGAAGTTGGAGATGCCATCCTCCAAGCTGCCGATGGCCGGGCCTTCACCGATGGTTATCTTGCCGTTATGGTGCTTTGATAGGGTATCCAGAACCGCCTTGACGGAGTCTACGTGTGTCGCCGCCAGCTGTCTACGGGTTGAGACAAAGTTTGGCTTTATGAGAACTCTTCTTTTTCCTTCGATACTACGTGCGATCTGGTCTTCAATGAGGTTGAGGGCTTTTTTCGTGCCTTCGTAGTGACCTTCAGACCTCACAAGGGCAACGATTGGTTTACTGGGTGAAATGTTCAACGTGTATTCCCCGGTGTACAGTTTTTAGTGATACGCATTAATTAGGATATTCTAGCGTGCACTCGCCTGCCTCGATAATAATTTGAAGTTTTCCTAAGAACGGTACAGTTGATCCCGTTGAGCTTTTAGAGGTCGCTTGTGGGAACGCCCGTAATCTCCTTTATTTTATTGAAGAAGCGTTGCTTTCTCTCGGTGTTTATTGACCAGTCCACAGGTGGAGATTGGTAGCCGTTATAATAGTTGTTTTCTCCAGGATCGAAGTACCCCCATGAGGCGTAGTTTGCCAGTGCACTCGCGAGGTGATTGCGGGGCATGTTGAAATTAAAGTGGTCGTCCTCGTTGAACACGATAGGTTGATCTTGATACTCTGGGCTCCTGCGGATCTCCCTAACCATCTCCTCGATTCTATCTGGGTTCTCCGGACCATTTCCATGGATGAGGATGTAATCCGAGGCGGCTATAACGTTGTCAGTAGGTGTCTTCTGGCCGGCGAAGCTGGCGGAGACAGGGAACCGCCATCCATCCTTCCTCATCGCTTTAACTTCCTCTATTAGCCTGTGGACGTTCTTCGCCTTCAGACACTCTCGGGTGTAACGGATGTCGCACTCGTTGTTTATCTCCACTAGGATGTTCCGGTACCCTGATTCGAGGAGCCATTCAGCTGCGTTGCGAGCAGCCGCTCTGACAGCCTCGTCGTCCCTAAGTCTCCAGTCCTGACCGAAATAGAAAAAGCCCAGTATCACAACCATGCCTAGTCTATCGGCCTCGTCCAGTATCCTCTCCATGCGCGCCAAGTATCGGGGTTTCATAGAGCCGTCGGGCTTAAAGGCGCTGTTGTGCCACGGTTGGTTCTTTCCATATCCCCTTGGGTTTCCCCCTTGGAAGTTTAATGTGAAGGCTAGGAGGCCGTGGTCCCTCCAGCTTTTCATAGCGCGGACAAATTCACCTGTGTTCCTTTCAGGATCCCAGACGCCTGTGTCAGGGTAACGCCAGTTTTGCCGAGTCTCCTGGTTCTCGTCGTCGAAGACCCCCTGAACCATACGGCTGTTCATCAAGAGTCCCTCGACTTTATAGCCCTGCCAAGTTCTGCCAGCGTAGGTTGGTTTACCATTGATGTTGAACATCTTATTGTGGATAGATACAGTGGTGGTCATCTTCATTGAGAATTTTGACAGGACATTATTATCAGTTTCTTGTATAAGTCTGGCTCACGCTGCTTTGTCCCGAAAATCGATGAATAATTAGGATTACGTTCATCATGAGGATTAGGCTCGTGTCATGAGAGTGGCTGTTACATGGGTTGATCGCTGAGTCAATGCGGGTTACATCTACAAAAGTATCCTTCCTCTGAGAATCC
>DAOVCM010000108.1 GCA_030670015.1 Candidatus Bathyarchaeota archaeon | reverse complement strand
GCCTTCTCCTGAGAAGTTTTAATCCTTGAGTTTGTGAGGGCTGTCACAATGATCTTGAGCTTGTACCCATCAGGGGTGATGACTTGGAATAAGCCATCAACCTTCGTGCTTCTCCTTCGTACGAGGCTTCGAAGATAGTCTCGCAGGTACTCGTGGCCTTTAAAAACTGTTGTCGCTGTGTTCTCATTTATATCGGTGACTTGGAAGTAAAGTTTTAGGTACTCTTGGGAAAAGTCACCGGTTATCTGGGCGAGAGTTGTCTCGTAGATACGTCCCATAACTTTTGAGGGGTCCTCGGCTGGTGTTTCGCCTACTTTAGTCTCACCGAAGTAGGGGGGGAGGTAGATGTCATACCAGTCTTTCCTTCTCCACTTGTCCCTGATGGCCCTTGACAAATTCTATTGTGCTCTCCTGATCTCGATGTCCAGAGAATGGTTCCCGCCCATTTATATCTTTCTCCAGAACACTTCTCGCTCTTTCTCTCACTGTGAGGTACATCTTACGCATATCCGATGAAAAATTCTCTCTGAGCAACTCATATTTTTCGTCGGATGCAACAACTAGACATTCGTCCCATAAAGTAGAGACGTTCTTAACTAACATGAGTCAAAAAACGTTACTGAAGTACATTAATCCCCGCTCTATTTTGGCATTCTATGTAACATAAGCATCAAATATTTTAACAGATGTACTATTGGCTGTAGCACGGAAAAAGCGTGTCCGGAACTGTATGATGCAGAAATCTCCGAAAGGAGGTCGAAGCATGATACAAAACTCGGGTTAGCCTGGGTCTAATCCGAACACGTGCAGAGGCAAAGGTGTTCACGACACAGGGCACCGAGGTACACGGATCCTGGTCGCAGTCAGCTGACGAACGCCATATCTGAGGACGCTCGGGAGAAGCCACAGCTCCGTGCTACACCTTCTAACAAGAAAAAGCAGAGGCTGACAATATCAGTCAGTTAGCGACCTCTACAATTGCCCTCTCAGCTGCCTGTATACAAGAGAGTAAATCATCGATGGTTGCGAAGAGGCTACCAACTCCCCTGCAGCATTTAACTGATACCTGCAACGTACAGCCGTTCACCTTCACCTCCACTGTCACCCCTTGGGGTGCCTGCAGATTGTCAGGGGAGATTGCTGCCGCTATGAAACGGGCGGTGTCTGCATCCCTATAACTGACATCGATTGCCGCCGAGGCCTCAGTCTCTGAACTGTTCTCCGACAAGTCTATCAACCAGCTCCATGAAACCCTTCTCATCCTCCTCAGGAAGGAAGGCTCCTGCCGCGATGTTGTGACCCCCTCCTCGTCCTTCGAAGACCTCCGCCGCCTTCATCATCACCTCTCCGAGGTCGAGGCCCATCTTGGCCATTGGTTCAGTCGCCCGTGCTGAGACCTTGATGAGGCCCTCTTCTGCTCTGGCCCAGGCGATGATAGGCTTCTTTTTCTTGAGTATACCGGTGGACAGGAGGATGGAGGCGACCACTCCGACGATGCGTTCGTCTATATCGCTGTGGGCCCTCAGGGCGTAAATCTCTTCCATCTCCTCGATGCGGCTTTCCTCCCGGACCCAGTCGAGGTACTCGCCGATCTTTCTCCTGTATTCATTAAGGGTTTTCTCCGCCTCCTTCAAAGCCTCGTTCCTGTCGCCAAGGCAGATACACAGGCCGAGGCTTGGTCTTCCCATACGAGCGCAGGCGTTCAGGAGCGACGCATACTCTCGGCCGTCCCGCATTGGTGTCCAGGCCTCCTCACCTTTTAGCGTGTATATTGTACCAACGAGGTCGTGGACTGCATCAGCGTCGCAGCCCTCATAAACCATGTGCTTCGTGAGGGCAGAGAAAAGTGAGCGCTTCTCCTCTTCCGAGAGATCCCGGAGGGCCCGCCACCTCCCCTCTCTCTTCAGATCGATCCCTGCCTCCTTGAGGAATGCAATGCACCTATCCTCCCTTCCGCTGAGGCCTGGTATGAAGGGTGTTGTCGTGTATGCGCAAGCACGGGCGATTGGCCTGGTCTCGTAACCGTAGAAGATGAGATCGACGTTTGTCTCCAGGAGGTCGGCCTTCTTCGCGTCAGCCTCGATGAGCTTGTTCAACCCAAGGAGGGACTTCTTTTCGCCCTTGTCCTGCTGGTCGGCAAGGGCGCCGACTATTCCTAGTGGGCTGAGATCGATGTTATTCTTGTCCATAGCCTTGGCAAAGAGGTAGGAAACCCCTGCTCCACTGATCTCCCGGGCTCCATCGATGCCGTGGAGGAGGGGGTTTATATGAACGATGTTGGGAGCGTCCACCTTGATAGGCAGGTGATGGTCGAGGACTATAATGTCTGACTCGGTCAGGTGCTCCTTGAACATGTCAAGGTAACCGCTCCCCATGTCCGAGAAGATGACGATGGAAGGCTTTTCAGCTGCGACGGCGATCACCATCTTCTCGTCCACACGCTTTTCACAAGTGGTCTTGAAATTGGTTCCTAGTCGTCTGACAAGCTGGCTCAAGATGCCCCCTGCTGCGACGCCGTCTGCATCGTTGTGGGAGATGAGTCTGATGGTGTGCTCCTCTTCTGCATGCCGTCTCAGCATCTCAACGGCTGGGTCGAGGGAAGTTAAGAAAGCTTCCTCGGAGGTTATCAGCGACCCCCTCATATAGTGACGATCTCGTCTCTATGCCGCCAGTCCTGTGGGAGTCGGCCCTTTCTCTTGTAGTAGCGTGTGAGGGCGTAGATCTTGGACTCTGTTAGCTGGAGGCTCCGCTTGTTGCCGAAGTCCTTCGGGTTCCGATCTAGGTGCCTCCTCAGCTTTGTTGATCTGACCATCAGGTTGTAGATGTCTTCTGGTATACGTGGGGCGAGTCCCGCCTCATCTAGAACCTTCTGGATGCCGTATCCTACAATAGGTTTCACCAAGGGTATCCCATGCTCGTCTCTCAGGATGGTGCCGATCTCGCTCTGGGCTTTGCCCTCCCTGGCCAGGTTAATGATGATAGCCTTAACCTCGTCCGGCTGGTAGATGACCCAATTAGGGGGTCTCTTGGAGACCGGCCTTGTCGATCGGGAGCGACCCCTCATTAGCGCCAACTTTCCAACCATATCCATCAACCAGATCTAAGACTTTTCAGATTGCTCTAGCTAAAGAGACCGCTTTATATAAAAATCTTTACTCAGAGTCGGTGAGCCACTCACCTAAACTCCTGAAGGCCCTTGCCCTGTGGGATAGGGCGTTTTTCTCCTCCGCATTCATCTCGCCGAATGTTCTGCCGTCACCCTCATCAGGAATGAAGATAGGATCGTAGCCGAATCCACCTGTCCCCCTTATGCAATCTGCGATCCGCCCCTTTACGACTCCACGGAAGTGCCGGATGCAATCACCATCTCTGTAAGCGACCACAGACTGGAACGAGGCGTCCCGCCCTCTGATGCTATCCATGAGCTTGAGGATACCTTGCAGGTTGATGGTGTTGAGGACATATGCAGAATAGGGTCCTGGGAACCCCCCATAGCAGTCGATGAAGATGCCCGCGTCCTCGACCACTATCCGTCGCCCATCATCTCTGACCTGTTTGAGGCTGTATTCGGCTATGTCCGCGAGGTCGTCAGCTTGTATCTCCACCCTATTGATTTCCATGTGTGCCAGCGCGATACCCATCTCCGCCATGACCTCTTGCGCCTCCCGGTATTTGTGGCGGTTACCTGTCGCCATCCAAATCCTATCCCCTCTCAACGTATCTGCCCCTCCTCGCGATGTCCTCCATTCTCTTCAGGGCCGTGTCAGCCTCGGCACCCAGGGTGCTCCTGTATCCTTCTTTAAAGGCGTTGAAGAGTTCCTCGGTGTGTCTGAAGTGGGTGCTTGTGAGCATCCTGTGCATGAGGTTGAGATCTACCCCCCTCTTCTCGGTCTCTCGTGACATCTCGGCCAAGCCGAAGTCGATGAACACGACCCTAGTTGGCGTTTTTATAATGTTCGATGTGGTCATGTCGCCATGGATTATCCCAGCCCTGTGGAGTCTACCCGCCATCTGGCCGATGTCGCTGAACAGCCTTACCCTTTCTTTCACCCCCAAGCCGTCCACAACGTCCCTCACCCTCGCCCCCTCCACGAACTCCATCACGATGGTTGTGTCCGTTGAATCGATCTGGTATATGATAGGTGTGGGGACACCTGCCTCCTTGGCACGGTGGATGATGGTGGCTTCATGTACCGTCCTCGAACGGCGTATCTCGCTATCCAACTTGGGGTTCCGATACTTCTTCTGACTCCGCCTCTTAACAAGGACCATCAAGCCGTTCCAGTCGGGATCCAACCAGAGGTCCGCCTCAGCCCCCTTCGCGATAAGTCTCAGCCCCTCCACGGTACCTCCACCTCGTCAAGCCTCCAGCGGCTGTTGATATAACTCGTCTCGATGGGCGTCCTGACACCGTTCTGGTAAGCAATCACACCCGTCCAAGCGATCATGGCGCCGTTGTCGGTCGCGTAGCCCAGAGGAACGAACTCCGAGGACGCACCGTGCTCCTCCGCAATGGAACTCATTATTGAGCGAAGCCGCTTATTCGCCGCGACGCCTCC
>DAOVCM010000241.1 GCA_030670015.1 Candidatus Bathyarchaeota archaeon | reverse complement strand
GATTGGGGCAAGCCTCAACAGAATTAGACCTCTCACCTCCTGCCTATCCCTGAATATTAGTTCGCCGAATCCCTTGTCAAAGGTAACGATGACACGGTTTTCATTATTCGCTAGTTCTATGATGGCTCTGTCGCTCAGGCCAGGTGATTAATCTACTACTGAGATGATGTCTATTCCTCCTTGTTTTAATGCTACCACTGTTTTCATAGGTATGTTTTCATCGGCTAGAAGTTTGATCAAGGAAAGGGGTACACCATCTCTTCTTTCAACATGTCAGTTGCGTATCTCAGGGCCGACTGTATGTCACCTTTTTTGAGCTGGGGGTAGTTCTCCATTATCGTTTCATCTGTCCAACCGTCAGCGAGGAGCTCTAAGATGAACTCCACCGCTATCCTAGTGCCTTTTATAATGGGTTTCCCCGCTAAGATTCCAGGGTCTATGGTTATTCTGTTCCGCCAATCTGTGTTCATCGAAATCCCTCAAGAATATGGAGTGGAGGGATGTGTATAAAGGTCTTCGTGAACTACCACCGCGCGCCAGCATGTAACGAAAAATGTATTTCTCATAGAATCTTCCAACACTCTTGTAGAGACCTCCATCCTCAAGCCCGTCGTTTGTATAACGTTATGAACTGTGATTAGCTCTTCAGAAGTTACTTGAAACTGGCGCGCCTGAAAGAGCTGAGAGCTTATAAGAACGACATGATCATTTCAAGGCCTATCATCAAGCCCACGGAGTACGCGGCTAAGTTCATCGAGGAGATTGAAACATGACTGAGCCGAGACCTCCTCGAAGAACTCAATATCAAAAAATACGAACTCATTAAAATGTTAAGGATCACCTCCAACCACTCCTACAGAACCCACAACGACCACTTCTGAGACCTCGCCTTGGCCATCTACGCCGCAGAAAAATCACCACCGCCTCCAAGCACACCAATAGCCAGCGTGATCTCCTAGACACCTCGAACTTCTCTAGTAGGCGATAGAAAAAAGGAAGGCAAATCCTACTCTGAAGCGTGTTCCACTTGAGAAACACACGCCAAATCAGCTGGTAACACAACTTCATGCGGTTGCTGTGCTGTTACTGTGCTGAACAGTATCAGAAAAGACTCAAAAGGCGTATGAAACACAGGCCAAACCAGGAAAAGAACCGGAATAACACTCCTCCCGAGACAATCTAAAAAAAGGGGGGAGGGGGTACCATCGCGAGCTCGTGAGCTGTATGCAAGTGGATTCCACCTACAGCTTCCATTTCTTAGGTTAAGCACGATGTGAGCCTATACACACGAGGATAAAGTTAAGTCAACTAAATTCATCTTTGGATGATCGACATGGACTGTGACACCCTCGTCATAGGCGCCGGGGTTCTCGGCCTGAGCTCCGCCTACTATCTTAAGAAGATGGACCCTGCGAAGAGGGTCGTCGTTATAGACCGGTTTGGAGGACCAGGCCAGGGGAACAGCGCCAAGAGCGAGGGAGGTTACCGTACCCTCTTCACGTCTGAGGTCAACTACTTGCTGGCTGATTCTACCATCGACTGGTTCAGCCACGTCGAGGAAGACCTCGGATACGACCTCAAGTTCCACAACATCGGATACCTCTGGCTCCTCAGCGACGAACAATACACCGGCTGGAAGGACGCCCTACAGATCATCGAGAGGCGAGGCACTGAGATGAGGACCCTCGGGAAAGAGGACTTGGAGCGGATCATCCCTGATCTGGTGACCGACTTCAGAGACGATGATGAGGCAGAACTACTCGGACTTGAACAGGTCGACGTCGGCATTCTGGGAGTGAAGTGCGGAAGCATTGACGCCGACGCCTTGGTAAGGAGCTACGAGCAGGAGTTCACCAAACTCGGCGGCGAGATAACCTATAACACCAAGGCAGAGAAACTGATACTAAAGCCGGTGGAAGAACTGGATATCCCCGGGGAGCCCTTTGTCTGGCAGGAGAGCCACGTGGTCGGCGCAGAGACAAACAAAGGCGAGATGCGAGCCGAAACTACTGTAGTGGCCTGCGGGGTCTGGTCGGAGATGCTCCTCGACCCCCTGGGATTCGACTCGTTCATGAGACCGAAGAAGAGACAGCTCTTCGCCTTCAAGGAACCTCGGCTGGAAGGCCTACTAAACGTGAAAGGCCTAAATAAATATGGGGTCCTCCCCCTGACAATCTTGCCGAAGGCGTTAATCCTATTAAAGCCCGAGCTATCCGAGGGAAGCATCTGGCTGGGCTGCGCCGACGACCTCGGCAGACCCTTCGGCCTCGAAGAAGATCCCCAGGCTGAGGAAGACTATTACACCAACAACATCTACCACGCCCTCGTCAAGTACTTCCCCTGCTTCGAGGACGTCCGCCCCATGAACATGTGGGCCGGACAGTACGCCGTCAACAGCTTCGACGGAATCCCCGTCGTAGTGCCATCACCGGGCATGATCTACGTCGGCGGGGCGAGCGGCAGCGGCATCATGAAGGCCGACGCCCTTGGCCGCATCGTGGCAGCCCTGAACTTGGGCGAGGAGGAGGCAGAACTCTACGGAGGCCGCCGCCTCAAGGTCGCCGACCTCGGAATCCACAACCGCAACGTCGAGAGGGAGAGCCTGATAATTTAGCCCCTCGCCCTGCTACTGAGACCCCTCTCAACCCCCTCAACCAATTTGTAAACCGCTTTCAGGGACCTCCCCTCCGGGT
>DAOVCM010000001.1 GCA_030670015.1 Candidatus Bathyarchaeota archaeon | reverse complement strand
CCTCTTCAACGTCCCCCTCCATATCGTAAAGGGAATCCATGAATCCCCCCTCCTTGTCCTCAGCCTCACTGTGTGAGGACTGTTCCCGGTCTCTCACCTTCTCGTTCCTGTCAGTCGCAGACTGTCCGTTGCTAAATGGAGGTTCAACGGTAAATATTATCCCATCACCATATCCCACAAACATGGACGCATGATCATTCAAATTACCACCCACAGCCACTTCATCAAGGCAACGCTTTTCTACAGCGTCGTAGGGTTTCATGAAGGAGTATAATTTGTCGGAGAAGCAACTGCTCGTGAGCAAGATCGAGAACGGCATCGTTATTGACCATATCCCCGCTGGAAAGGCCTTCCTCGTCCTCCGGCTTCTAAAACTCGACCCTACAGCGAGGACGCTGATAGCCCAGAACGTCGACAGTAAGAGTCTCAACACCAAGGACCTCATTAAAATAGAGGGGACCTACCTCACCTCCAAGGAGATCGACCTCATCGCCTTCGTCGCCCCCTCTGCGACACTGAACATCGTCGAGAACTGGGGCGTGAAGGAAAAACGCCTCGTCCAGCTGCCCATACTAATAGAGGGGATCTTCAAATGCCCCAACCCCCTCTGCCCCACAAACTCAAAATACACACCGCCTAGAGGCCAGTTCAACGTCGAGGGGGGGATCAACGTTGAAGCCCTCAAGCTACACTGCACCTACTGCGGCTCAATCCTCTACTACGGATCCATCCTCGAATACATCAACAGCGACGCCTTCACCTTGGAGGGAGGTGGTCTCGTATCAAAGGAGAAGATCGAGCAGGTCTTCCTCGACACCCTTATCAAAAAGGGAGCGCTGCGTCTGCCTCCGAGCCCCGAGGAGCCCTTCATCCTGAAGAGCGGACGCCCTTCCCCCTACTTCGTCAACCTCGGCGCCCTGACGGACGGCGAGTCACTCACGAGCCTCAAGTGGGCCTTCGCCAGCTACATCGCGCTCTTGATGGAGCAGGGAGCCATCGAGGACTTTGACTACATCTTCGGCCCCAGCTACAAGGGCATCAGCCTGGCCACCCTCACCTGCGAGGGGTTGAAAGAACTCTACGGAATGGACAAGCGGTACATGTACGACAGGAAGGAGGAGAAAGCCTACGGCGACATCTCCGCCGACCGGGTCATCGTGGGCGCAGGATACTTCAAACAGGGACAGAGAATCCTCGTTGTCGACGACACAATAACAACGGGCTCTACTAAGGTGGAGACCATAGAGAAACTGCATTTGTTGGGGAAACACCAAGTTGTCGGCCTCGTCATAGCCGTTGACAGGCAGGAGAGGATGGGAGACGCCGAGAACATCGCGAAACGTGGCCCCGTCGAATACCTAGAGGATGAGCTAGGACTCAAGGTGTTCTCCATCGAGAATATCAAGACAATTTTCGACCTTATCAAAGGTAGTCTCGACGATGAGATGAGACGCCTCTGGGTAGAATACTACGATAAATACGGTACGATCAGCCTCGAATAGAGGCCACCTGAAAAATCGTCCAAATATGGGTGAATGATGTCTATTAACCTTAAAGTAAGCCTCTTTCAGCTTCATATAAAACCCAGGTTTTAATCGAGTCTATCAAAGGGTTGTTTAAATAGTTTTATTCCACTTTTCTCGGTGATCTGAGGTTTTCATCATGGCTGAAACAAGAGAATTGGCAGTAGGAGTAGAAGCCCCTGGCTTCTGCTTGTCCAACCAAGAAGGTATAGAGGTCTGCATGGAAGAGTTCCAAGGGAAATGGTTTGTCCTGTATTTCTACCCTAGGGACAACACCAAGGGATGCACGCTTGAGGCCATCGACTTCACTCTGAACAAGGGTGATTTCGAATCCCTTGGAGCATTTATCATCGGGGTCAGCCCCGACTCGGTTGAGAGTCACAAGAACTTCTGCACGAAGCACGACCTAGGGATCACGCTTCTGAGCGACCCCGCCCATGAAGCCCTTGAAAAATATGGCGTATGGAAACTTAAGAAAAGGTTTGGGAGGGAGTACCACGGCGTCGTCAGGAGCAGCTTCCTCACAGACCCCGAAGGGAGGATAGCCCACATATGGAGGAATGTGAGGGTCAAGGGCCATGTTGAAGCTGTGAAGGAGAAGCTATCCGAGCTGATAGAAAAATAGAGGTACAGATGAGCCTTGCATGTCAAAGAAGCGATAATTGCACGGAGAGCTTACAGATCTCTTGACCCTATGCCCATATCAAACGAGTTGATAAAGGAGCTGGCCTGGAGCTCAAGCCTCGCCCCTTCATGCTTCAACAACCAGCCTTGGAGGTTCATATATGTACGAGACCCCGATGTGCTGCAGGATATGCACGCAGCGCTTTTAAAGTCTAATAACTGGGTCCGGGATGCGTCCATGATCATCGCTGTCTTCAGCAGGAAGGACGACGACTGCAGTGTCAGAGGGAGAGAGTACCACCAGTTCGACAAAGGCATGGCGACCGCCTTCCTCATCCTGAGGGCAACTGAGCTGGGCCTGGTTGCATACCCAATTGCGGGCTACAGGGAGAAGAATGTGAAGAAGATCCTAGGGGTTCCAGAGGACATGCAGGTTATCACCTTGGTAAACGTCGGAAGACGCTCCGATGCTCTACACGACACCCTCACAGAAGACCAGAAGAAAAGGGGAAAAGAGAGGCCTCAGAGACTCCCATTCGAGAAATTCGCATACATTGACAGATATGTGGAAGCAGGATAGAGGACGCATCAGCCAATAATATTTCCAAAAGTTACTTTCTATACACATTTGATTATAGCTGTACTGAAAATCATAAACATAAAAAGGGGAGAGACGATACGGTTTGTTAAAAAATAATGGGTTTCTGTATTCAAAGGTTCACACGAGGTTTACTTCGTGGTTATAGTGTATTTACATCCCAGCGGCATCAGGGCCTCATCTATCTTCAAGATTAGGTCGTTCAGCTGTTCCAATGCCGGGTCAGTGAACCACTCAAAGTAGAAGTCGTATTCCCCCAGGGTCTCACCGGACTTGCTTATGATGTTGTTGCAACGTTCCACGGTCATCTCGCCGATAGAGCCGAAGAAGTTCATAATGCCCTCCTGTGTATCAAATATTGGCAGATCCTGTGATATGACGGTGTCCATGATACAAACGTCGGGCATATTAATAGCGATCTTCTCCAGTTCCTTCAACGCCTTCAGAGTTGGCGGACCAAAGATCTTAATGTAACTCTTCATACCTTAAAATTCCCAATTATAATTATTAAACATTTAGTATCTTATAGAAGACATAGATCCACCTCTCTCAAGGTTTCTATCATCCAACTAAGCGCTCATCCTGGCATTTTAAACAAGATACATCCTTCACCTAAAGAGCCTTAATCAGCCCATTATCCTCCCAAAAAGCTCAGAGATATAAACTGGAGCCGCCAAAGTACAGGACGATAAGTATGTTCATCCGCCCTACTTTCATAGACGTTTTGAAAGCCAAGAAGAACATTGCCCCCTACCTATCGAAAACCCCTCTGCACCATTACGCAAGTCTTTCGAAGGTCCTTGGGTTTGAAGCCTACGTAAAACATGAGAACTTCCAGCCAACAGGATCATTCAAGGTTCGCGGCGGTATCAACCTCGTCTCCCAGCTCAGCCCCAAAGAGAAGAAACAGGGCGTTATCACCGCATCTACAGGTAACCACGGCCAAGCTGTGGCTTACGCTTCCAACTTATTCGGCGTCGAAGCAAGGGTTTGTGTCTCGAAAAACGCTAACCCCGACAAGGTCGCGGCCATCCGAAGTTTTGGTGCCGAGATCATTGCAGAAGGCCGCGACTTTGAGGACGCCCGTTTGAACGCTGAGAGGATCACAGAGGAGCAGGGATATCGCTACATTCACGGCGGTAACGAGCCCCATCTAATAGCCGGCGTCGCAACTATCGGGCTTGAGATCGTTGAAGCCCTTCCCGACGTCGATGTTATTATCGTCCCAGTAGGCGGAGGCTCAGGAGCCGCGGGCATCAGCACAGTTGTCAGAACTGCGGCCCCCGATGTCGAGGTGATCGCGGTGCAATCGGAGAACGCACCCAGTGTATACCTCAGTTGGAAGAAGGGAGAGATCGTCCCAACGGATTCGGCGGACACAATGGCCGACGGGCTGGCGACCAGACGAGCCTTCGAGCTTCCCCTTGAGATCATACGGGACCAGATAGACGACTTCATCCTTGTCTCCGAGGAGGAGATCAAGGACGCTATCAGGCTTTACGTTGAGAAAGCTCACACCATCGCGGAGGGCGCCGGCGCCGCCTCCCTGGCCGCAGGCTACAAGATCCGGGACCGCTTGAAGGGTAAGAAGGTCGCTATGGACCTCAGCGGCGGAAACCTCACGGCTGACATGCTTAAAACCATACTCTGTAAGGGTTAGCACTTGTTGGAAGAACTCCTAGAGAAGGCGGATGAGGAGCTTAGGCTCCGGGAACAAGCCGTTAACGAAATACGGGTCAAAGCCAGAAGGGCGAGGATACTCTCCAAGCAAGCCATACAACACGTGCATGGAGACGCAGTCCAAGCCGCGGGGACGAAGCTCCAGGAAGCCCGTAGCCTTATGCGTGAGATGGAGGATATCATAGGTAGACGCTCTCAGCTATGGGTCATTGACCAAGTCCGCGCCGCCCAAGAGGAGTACGCGGAAGCCTGCATCGTCTACGAGTTAAAGACTAAGAACACCTTCCCAAGCCCCGAGACTATAGGAATCTCCCTCACAACTTATCTGATGGGGCTCGGAGATGTCCCAGGTGAACTCAGGCGTCAAGCCCTTGACGCCCTGCGTGTCGGAAACGTTGAGCTAGCTGAGTCTCAGCTTGAAGTGATGGAGCGTATCTACCTCGGTCTGGGCGCTATGGAGGAAGTCCCACTACTGAAGGGGCTCAGGCGGAAGCTGGACATCGCCCGTGGCATTATTGAGCGTACCCGGAGCGAGGTTACATCAGAGGTAGGTCGCAGGAGGCTCAATGAATCTATTAAAAGGCTAAAGGACAAACTCGAAGAGGAAAATAGTTGATTAACTGCACCCTTAAGTTTAAATGCGAGGTTAACAGTCATTTCTCCAGCTAGAAAGACATGGAAGATTGAGACTATTGTGTACCACGCGCCAGAACTGACCTTCGTCTCGCCGCCAGGTCTAGCTGATTCTAGGAAAAAATTGAGGGATGTATAGAGATGGCCATGAAAAACCCAGTGGGGCTTCGGTTCTACGACACCTTCACACGGCGTAAACGGCCGTTTGAACCTATTGAGCAGGGGAAGGTGAGGATGTATGTCTGTGGTCCCACCGTCTACAGTGACCCCCACATAGGCAACTTTCGTAGCTTCCTGCTCGGTGACATCGTCCTACGATGGCTGGAGTATCGCGGGTATGACGTGTTCTACGTGATGAACATAACCGACATCGACGACAAGACTATACGCAACTCGGGCAAAGAAGGTGTGTCCCTAAAAGAGTTCACCGAAAGATACGTCAAGTCCTTCCTCAGAGGCCTCGACTGGTTCAATATGAAGCGAGCTACAGTATACCCCCGGGCTACCGAACATGTTCAGGATATGATAGAGTTCGTACAAGGCCTCATCAAAAAGGAGTACGCCTACGTATCTGGGGATGGCGTCTACTTTGACATAGACAAATTCCAAGAATACGGAAAACTCAGCGGTGTCGACCTCTCAGCTGTGAAGAAGACCGAACGGATGACAGTAGACGAATACGAGAAGGAGACAGCCAACGACTTCGCTCTCTGGAAGCTGTCGACACCAGACGAAATAGAACGCGGCATCTACTATGAATCACCTTGGGGCAGAGGGAGACCGGGATGGCACATTGAGTGCAGCGTAATGACACGTAAATATCTAGGTGACACCCTAGACATCCACGCAGGAGGCGAGGACCTCATCTTCCCCCATCATGAGAACGAAATAGCTCAGTCCGAAGCATACACAGGAACAAAATTCGTTCGCTTCTGGATGCACGGAGGGTTCCTCAAGATAAACGGAAGAAAGATGAGCAAGAGCCTCGGTAACTACGTTTCCTTCGACGAAGTACTAACAAAATACTCCCCAGACGTATTCAGATACTTCTACCTCTCCACCCATTACCGGAAGCAAGTAGACTATACAGAGGCCGCAATGGAAAGCGCCGAGAACTCGTTGCAAAAACTAAGGAACACACTAAACCTCATCGAAAACGCATGTAAAGACGAATACGAAAAGCTTGACTATGGCGACATTGAAGAAACATTTCTGCATGAAATATCCACACACAAAAAAGCATTTGAAGACGCCATGGACGATGACATCGACACTCACAGTGCCTTCAACGCCCTTCACGCCCTCTCCAAAACCATAAATGATTACATAGCAAAGGGCCCCAACAAGGGAGTCCTCATGAAGGCATCAGTTATCTATCACAGTCTACTGAACGTTCTAGGCCTTTTTGAGGCAACTAGTACAGGAGTTGACGAGTTAACACAAGACCTGATAAACATCATCGCAAAAGTTAGAGAGCGACTTAGAACGGATAGAAACTTCACTCTCTCCGACCAAATAAGAGAGGAACTTTCCAAGGTAGGAGTGATTCTCTCCGACACATCTGAAGGCACAATCTGGAAGATAGAAAAAAGTTGAAACTAATCAATCCACCAACCCTTTTATAATCCAAGTATAACACCAAAAAACCAATTTCACATCATAGATCATAACATAAACACAATAAGCACCAATGTTTCTCATAAAAATGAGGGTTCCCGAGGTAGACCTATACACAGCAATAAACAGCCTATTAGACCAGATACCGGAAGGAAGGGTCTCAACGCCATATCACCTAGCATCCTCCCTCGGTGACTCGGATGCAGCGCCTTCAATATCTCGGATTATGAGAAACGAACTACGAAAAAATAGACATAAAATAGTTGAAAACCTTGTTCCGGAAACAAAAATCTTCAGGGATTTCTCTTCGGATATGCCTCTTAAGCGGCTCGCGGAGCTTCAGCTGAGTATGTCAAAACGAGTAATTCAAGAGGATGATTTTAAAGAATTAAATAGATTTGCAGGGGTTGACGCAGCATATAGAGGTTATGAGGTATATGCTGTCTGCGTCATCATGGAAAGAAGTTTCAAAATATTAGAAAAGGCATCAACAGTATCTACTGTACATTTCCCATACATCTCAGGATACTTCATGTTCAGGGAGGCTCCATCAATAGAAAGAACATCCAAGCTTGTATCAGAGTTTGATCTGCTATTTGTTAATGGGCATGGTATAGCGCATCCACGATGTTGTGGTCTCGCAACATGTGTAGGCTTAGAGTTAGATATACCAACCATTGGTATAGCTAGAAGACGATTGGTAAGTTCAAACGGGGAAAAGCATTATGATTGTAAATCGCTATTACGAGATGGAGCCAGCGCGTGTACAGAATTAAGGACTGATTCTCGTTCTCCATTGTATGTATCTGTTGGCCATCGAATTTCTCTAGAAACAAGTGTAAAAATTGTTAATGAAATGATGTTAAAGGGGAATCTTCCAGAACCCTTGAGAAGTGCTCATATTGATGCGCGAAGAGAAATGAAAAAGATAAGATAAATTATTTTAAAAAATATTTTAATAATTGTTATTTTATATCAATTAAATAAGGATTGTAAATCACCAAAAAAGACAGATATTTTATCTCCACACCTTTATGCCTTTCTCGTGAAGATAATCAGCTGCAAGATCAGCTATGTCAGGTGCTCTAAAGGGCATTTTAAGCTCCTTAACATGCAACACGATCTCTCTATAAGAGATCTCATAGATTTTTCTCCTAGTAATATACTCGTCAAGAATGGTCTGTGCAACTTTCTCTGCAACACGGAATTTTGGGCTGAGCATCTGATAATGAAGTCTAAGTGCTCTAGCAATCTCTTCCGTAGGCGTTTCCTTTAGAGCCCAAATCGTTGGTCTTGGTCCACCTTTCGAATTCTTAATCTTAGAAATTTTAATAGCAGGTATAATTATTCCAAGAGATCTAAGCCGTTTTAAACATCTATAAGCAGTAGCTTCTGGCATATTCAACTCGTTCTGTAGAACCCAAGCAGTTGAAGCACCGTGAAGACAGAAATATAGAAATGTCTCAGCAATAGAGGAAGAAGAGAAAATATTTTCAGTGAAAGATAGTAACTCCTGTATGTTTTTGAGGGTCGTTGCTAGGTTATTTTTCTCATTTAATAATAATAACCTACGGTATATTTCTACATACTTACTTAGGTTATTTTCATGTTGCGAGAAATTTACCGTGTGTTTTTTATCACCGATGGTCCTATCTACCTCTAACATATGATCTAACCCCATCCCTCCCTCCGGAAAAACTGTGTTGAATGCGGTGTAATATCATCCCATGCGATATTCTTATAAGATTACTTGTTAACATGTAAACAAGTAAACATTCAATCATGTGGACGTGTTAAAGTGCCCCGCAAAACCGTTGCCATTCGAGGACTCGACACAGATCTATACCACGAAGTTTTTTCAATGGCAAAGAAGGATGGTAAACGTGTTGCAGAAGTAGTCAATTACGCTTTGAGAGAGTTCCTAAATGGAGGAACTAACGGTAAAGGTGGAAATAATGGCACAAGTGGAAACGATGGAAACATGTTCACACTGAAGAATAATGGGGAGATATCTCTCTCTAATAAAGATATAATAAACATAAAAAAAGAAGTTGGGAAATTTAACATAGAGACCTCAGGTCGACTAACCTTCGAAAAAGACCTCAACAAAGAATCTCTGAGTAGTATAAATAAAATTATAATACACGACGGAATCGTTGAGGTCCCCAAAAACATATATCCACAATTTCTTTTGAGGTCTGAAATTTACGGTAAAATTGAGAAATATTGACTAATAAAGACTTAAAAAACATGATTCATCTCTTCGGCGTAGAGGACGGAAGCTTCAAAGAGTTCTCTAGTGCAACTCCATCGTTCACTATTATCTGTGGGGTAGAAACTGAATTAGACAAAATCATAGACGTAAGGCTTGCGAAAATCCAGATTGACGGAGCAGACGCCACACAGAAACTCTTGAGCATCATTAAGAATATTGAGGTAAATGCAGTCATATTGGGAGGCATCACATTTGCAGGATTCAATATCATAGATCCCAATAAAATACTCAATGAGACAGGTATACCTGTTATCATTTATTCAGGAACTCGACCCGATAACGAAAAAATGTTGTTGGCCCTCAAAAAGCATTTTGATGACTGGCATTGGCGATGGGATATAATAAAAAAATTGGGGCCCGTGTACAGCACAAGAACTCATCCCAAGGAACCTCCCATTTACTTTGAGGTAATAGGATGCTCAAATAAATGGGGTGAACACATATTACAGCTTTCAGCAATTGTAAGTAGGATTCCCGAACCTGTTAGAACTGCGGGAATCATTGCCCGAGGACTTAGTAAGATTTGGTAAAGTCGAGAGGTGCAATATTGTGTGTCTGGAGGTCAACTATAGGCGCTATCCCGATTGTGGGGGATAAGTTCACCCTCTTCTGGAAAGATGTCTGCTCTTGCCATGAGCCAGATGCGATAATGGTAGTTCCTTTGTATCTCCTATAACCGTAGACGTGGATATGCCCCATTTGTATGATATCTGGAGTGGATTCAATAACTAGTCTGTCAACCTTCTCCGGGGCAATGGGAATTGACGTACCATAAGTTGGCGCCACGTGCCTGCAGCGAAGTAAAAGTTCTATACCGACCTCAGGGTTATGGAAGTTCATTCCAGGGATACGTGAGAGAACTTCTTCCAAAGCCTTCCCATGGCTAATGTAAACTTCTACCCCATTGATGAGAAGATGACTGGGGTTCCCTAATAAATGAATTCTATCATCGTTATGTATTCTTTCAGCGTACTGCTTGGAGATAGGTGGCTGGGGGAGACTCTTTCGAACGGGGTCATGGTTGCCAGGTATGATAATGATCTCAACGTAGTTTGGGAGCTCGGATAGTATGAGAGCCGCCGTCTCGTATTGTTCTCTAATATCCTTGATCTCCAGTTCATCCATGTGGTTAGGGTAGACGCCTATACCATCCACAAGGTCACCGGTGATGATAACGTACTTTACCCGAGCCGCCATTTTTCTTGACTCTGGTCTTCCGACTTCCAAGTTCATCCACCTGATGAAACGGTTGAAAATTTTCTTCTGGAAAAGTTTGCTGCCTATGTGGAGATCAGCTAAAAAGGCGACGCACATCGGAATCTCAGATCTCCGCGGTGAGTGGCTGGGTATGTCCGGCCAGATAAAGTCGTTCGCAATTAGGAGGTCATGCTTGAACTTGACTGCGTCCACGCAGATAACCTGATCTTGAAGGATGGTTAGTCCCTTTCTCACTGTCTCGCTGTCCGACGTCATCACCGTGATGGAGTCCTCGGGATCCTCTAATTCGATGAAAAGGCGAGGCCCCGACGCCCTCTTCGTAGTCACCATACCGATCACCTTCATCTTTGACTTTAACGGCATTTTTTGGGCTATACCAATAGTGACAACATCTTTCATATCTATTCTTTTACGAAATATACCCTCGATCTTTTTGAAGCGACTTCGAAAGTAGTCGATGAATCCTTTCAGGTCACCGGAAGGCTCAGGAGGCTGATTGTTTAGAACCTGAATCTGCCCCTCATACTCGCTGGCGAGAGGCCTACCAAGGGATTTCCCAGTTATGAATCCCTTGACCTTTGACTTTTCACGACTTCTTTCTATCACTTTTTGAAAGAATATTCTATCGAGGATGACAACATCCTTTTCGGAGGAGTTGGCGAAAAGGAGAACCCGTCTGACGGTGTCTTGAAGGATATCCCTGTCCAAGGTTTTCAGATAATCGAATGCATCGGCGCTTAACTGGTAGCCGGATTCGATTATTTTACCAAGGGCTTCTCTCAACTCCACCGACACGGTGAAAGGCTCCGGTAGTGAGTGTTATGATTGACGACTTATACTGTTTTTGCCATTGACCTGTAATCCTCTCTGGGAGGACTCCAGACTTCATAGATGACAACCGGTTGGTCTCCCACGGCCTCGAACTTATGAACCTCACCACCGGGGATGGACCAGGTGACTCCAGGCTCTACCTTGAGATCTTCACCTCCGGATGTAAGGATGCCCTTACCCTCAACGCAGGTTCCTATCTGCTCGTTAGGATGACTGTGATCCGGAAAAACGGTGCCCGGCTGGATGTAGATCCTAACAAAGGTCATTTTTTCTCCATCACCTATAAGTGTCATCATGGCACCTTTCACTGGCTCAAATTTAGGAGCATACTCTACTATCGTTGATTTCATACAGACTCTCCGCTCCGTTTCTATCCTTTAGATGTATAAATACTTGTTCACAGGTGGTTCCTAGGTTAGAAGGCGACCCTCATAGCTTCCTTCTGCTGCTGAATAAGTTCCTTGATCTCCTTCCTTATGTAATATCTGTAAGGCATACCACTGGTGTTACGATCTATGTAACCCTTCTCGAATAATTTTTTCAGTAATCTTGCCGTGTGCTCCCTCGTTTTTCCAATACGCTTCCTGATTTCCGGGCCCGACCCCTCAACCATCTCCTCTATAGATGTAAGAACGACAAGTTCCGTCTGGGTCAGCATGTCTAGAACTGCCTCCTGTTTCAATGGTATAGGCGCTTCTACCTCTGTTTTTACAGGATGAACAACTTTTCTACTTACTAGCTCTTGCATCTCCTGCCTCATTGAATCAAATACCTTCTCCGTATCATCCATACGCTTTGATATTTTCTCCGTCTCCTCCCTTCCCTCCCTCATGACCTCCTTTGCATCACGACTGGCCTTCAGAGCTTCAGATGCGATACTATGGGCACCTAACACTTCCTGTCTAAGGCTCCCAATAGTTCTTGAAAATTTACTTAGCTGCTGGGTAAAACCGAATGTTAAACTCCTAACGAGGTCCTTCGAGCCCTCATACTCTATTTGAGCCTTTCTGATCCGTTTGTAATAGATGAAAGAACCTACGATCGTAACTACGAATAGTGACATCGTGGCGAAGAAAAGTTCCAAAACCCCTCACCATATACTAATGTTCCTACTAAATATTATTTTATTTTAACTATTTTATTGTTTCCTTTTTTGAGAGTTCCCAAGATAGACTTTGCACCTTTTTTTATTTGGGTTTAGCTAGTCCTTAGAGCATGACTTTCATGGTTTTTACAATTATTCTCTTCTATGATCTTTAATTAAGTTATATAACATTGTGTTATTTGTGTATGAATCGTTTTTTTTAGAAAAATATACTTGGTGAATAACTGAGTTATTAATAACAAATGTATGATTAAAATTCGACTATTTTACGATTCAATACTTCAACGACATTTTAGACCTCGCATTATAAAATATCCCCTTATTCAAGCAGGTTTAGGATCCGTAATATCACATGTAACTCCAATGTGATAAGCTGTGACCTCTGTTAACCCACGTGATATCACAGATGAACGGGGAAAATCACATGAAAAGAATATCTAAGGAGCTATTCCACAATCAACCATTCGGTTCATATGCTCTCTAAGGGAGAACCAAAAATCCTTGACTAGATATGTATAGGTATGTTTTAGATAATATATAATAAGGAAAATAAAAGGATATTTTAAATAAATATACCCTATTTTCGATTATTACTATCTCTTAAGAGAAGAGCCATTTGCGTTTATTTAGAATCTTGGATAATTTTTGTATCTTGATTATTTAGTATGAATACCTATAACCACACTGATTGAAAAATCTCAGACATTTAAGGTTGTGATATCACATATAATCACATCAATAATGACTCTGAAAAAGGATAATTATTATTTCTTATAAATCTACTAAAGTATTATTTGGTTACAACATTTTGTAAGATAAAATATTTATGTTTTTTAACATTGATCAACTTTGTTAAGAGTTGGTCTGAGAGGATAGGTGATTATGTATTTTTTGACGATGATTATTAATTGAGAATTTTATTTTCTTTATCTTTTATCCCATAATAATTAATATTTTATCTTTAAAACTATAAATATATCCTATTATATGATGAAATATAAATATAGTATGTTATATGAACTATATCGATTTTTAGCTTGAAACAAAGCGTTATTAGAAATTAGAAAAATAATAGAGAAACTTCGAAAATTAATTACGATACTATGTTAATTTTTAAATCCCGTTTTACTGATATGGATGCACTAATAACTGTGATCGTATTTTGTATTTTACAAATTAATGAAAGTTTGTATAAATGAAAGATACTCTCCTACCGAAATGTTACCTCTTAACCTAAAAACTTCTTCTTTATTTTGTGATTTTATGTGATATCACACGTTTTTTAAGCTTCGAGTCTCTGCAAGAATACGGATTCCTTCTATCAATTCCTTTTCTATACGCCGTAAAAAATGTCTTGCTTGCGTTGTATCTGAACTTTGAATCAGATCAAGATATTCACTCAGTTTTTCAGCTAGATTTTTATATTCATCAAAGGGGACAGTATCGAAGATTCCTATATACGTTAAAAGTAATATTGTGTATATAGATGAAATTATATTCCTCTTTGCCTGAGATAAAGTACGGCTAAATGAACCCCTACTTACTTTTTTAGACCTATATAACGCCTTTTTATTATAAGTAATCTCTTTATCAGAGTAATTATCTATTATATAGTTAATAATAAGACATTCATATTGAACGGTCGTAAAATTACTGTTCTTAAGTAATATTGCTGCAATTGGGTCTTTAAATGACCGGTTAACTAGATTTTGTAGATTATTTTCATTCAACACAGACTCACTTTCCTGAATATCATTTTATTGAACACGTTATGTTACCGTAGACAAAATTGTATACGGTGTGAGATAACTTTTTTGATACAACTTCATTTACATTCATAGTGTATCTATTCATATTTATTAAAACTTGTATGTATTATTGATTAAATATTTAATGATATATGTAATATTTCATGAAGAAAAACGCTTAAACTACAGAATGTTATTGAAAATAAGTATGTTATCTACAGAGTTTTTAACACTCGACGCTCCTAAAGTAATAGAGGAAATATCCTTTTTCATTCGGTCACAAGTAGAGATCTCAGGTCTTAACGGCGCTATTGTATCTGTGAGCGGGGGAGTAGATTCAGCCGTTGTTCTCGCTCTTACAGTCAAGGCGTTGAAATCAAAAAAAGTAAGAACCATAACCATGCCAGAGCGTGACATCACACCTGAGAGTGACATCACAGACGTGATGCAGCTGACAGATATGTTAGATGTAACATGTGATATCATTGATATCACGTCCTTGGTTCAGTTGATGAAAAGAGTTCTACCGCTCTATAACCCCAACGATATGGTTTCTTCTGGTAACATGAAAGCGAGGACTAGAATGATCGTTGCTTATCACTATGCTAACATTATGAATAGAATGGTTATCGGCAGTACCAATAAAACAGAGTGGTTAACAGGATATTTCACTAAATATGGCGATGGCGCAGTCGACCTTTTGCCCATGGTAGACTTGTATAAAAACCAGGTACGACAGCTTGCGAGGCAGTTGAATATTCCTGAAAAAATCATCAAAAAAACGCCGACGGCAGGATTATGGATTGGGCAATCCGACGAGGAGGAGCTGGGGAGCTCGTACGACATCATAGATTTGATCCTATATGGATATGAGAAGGGATTACCTGAGAACAAAATAGCGGAGAGTTTAGATGTTTCGCCTCTTTTAGTTCAGAGAATATTGGGGCGTGTCAGAGCTAACAAACATAAAAGGCAGCTTCCACTAATCTTAAGACTTAGTTCGGTTACTTGATGATTTGATTTTGAAGAGGAGGGGCTAGGAAAATGGGGCGTAGGCGGAGAAAAGTTGTAAAGGTCAGAAGAAGGAAGCTGCCAGAGCTGTTTCTGTGTCCAAGATGTGGTAAGAACACTGTCAAAGGAACAATAGACAAGAAGAGAAACAGGGCTGTTGTGATCTGTAGTAATTGCAGTCTGAACGGAATATTCCCTGCTAAGCCCCAGATGAGCGAGGTTGATGCTTACTGTCTCTTCACTGACAGCTACTATGAAGGGAAACTTCAGGAGGAAGTAGCCGTTGAGTAAAACTGTAGAACAGTACATCTACGATAAGATTAGGGATAAGGGAGCGATCCATATGACCCTCCTTGACCCACAAAAAACAGAATCTTCGGCGTGCATTAAAATCGCCGCTGAGGCAGATGAGGCTGGAACATCCGCAATTATGGTAGGTGGGTCCACCATGGCATCGAACTCTGATCTGGACGAGGTTGTAAAGGAGATCAAATCAAAGGTAAAAGTGCCGGTTATCCTCTTCCCCAACAACATATCCGGGGTGAGCCGTTATGCCGACGCCATCTGGTTCATGTCTCTTCTCAACTCGTCCAGCACCTACTATTTAATAGATGTACAGGCTCTCACAGCTCATCTTATCCGACGGTATGAACTTGAAGCCATTCCTATGGGATACATAATCATAGGGGATGGTGGAGCAGCAGGGTTTGTAGGCCAAGCGAGGGGCATCCCCTATGATTATCCGGAACTAGCCCTTGGCTACAGTCTCGCAGCCGAGACCCTTGGTATGCGCTTCGTCTACCTTGAGGCTGGATCTGGTGCCAAAGCCCCAGTGCCTTTAGGGATGATTAAACTGGTTAAAAACAACCTATCGGTGCCCTTGATTGTGGGTGGCGGTATAAAATCTGGTCCAATCGCAAGGGCGGCGGTTGAGGCAGGCGCCAACATTATCGTGACAGGAACCCTTGTAGAGAAGACAAAAGGTGTAAGGGAAAGCATATACGAGATCGTCTCCTACATTGAGTCAACTAGAAGGTGATAAAGTGACATCCTTCGAGAGCTTCTTCAACGCCCTTAAGAAGGCCTTGATGAAACCGAGGCTATTTGACATATGGCCTGACTTTGAGCCCGTCTACGACGAGAACGAATACTCATGGACCACCCTCAGAAGTCTTGGCGAGACACTCCTCCTCAACTGCGGGGAGTGCGACGGTCCCTCTGACCTACGGCACCCCAGATGCGATACCTGTGTCACGCACAGGAGCAGGATAGCTTCAGAAGCATACACGGCCTCGACTGGCAGAGAAATGGAGAAATGGTCCACAGTCATGCTATGCAGGATTCACAGTCCTGAGTAGTGGAGACAAAGTATTGAACGAGCTCCATATGTCCACGGAATATCAGGTGTATTTCAAGTATCTACAGGATGGAGTCAACGAGCTTTACGAAATCGCGAAACAGGCGCGTAAGAAGGGGTTAGACCCAACCCTTATACCAGAACCACAGGAAACCCATGATATTGCAGAGCGAATTGAGAAACTGATCGGTCCTCCCGGCATAGGAGAGCGGATGCGACAGCTGGAGGGAATGGACCGAAGGGAGTTGGCGTTCAAGGTTGCAGAGGAAATCATCCTCGGCCGATTCGGAAAACTTGAGAGGGAAGCTGCAGCTGATCAGGCTATAAGGACAGCCCTCGCAATCATCACGGAAGGCGTGACGGTCGCCCCGATCCAAGGTATCCCTGAGATAAAGATCAAAAAGAACACCGACCTCAGTCAATACCTTGCCGTCTACTTCGCGGGCCCGATCAGGCCTGCAGGAGGCACTGCTCAAGCTCTTACATTGGTGGTTGCTGATTTTGTCCGGCGGAGGCTCGGCCTGGAAAGGTTTTTTCCCTCTGATGACGACGTGGGAAGGTTCGTGGAGGAGGTACGCCTCTATGAGAGGCAGGTCCGCCGGTTCCAGTACCATGTCACAGACGAGAACATCAGGATCGCGATTAAGAATCTCCCTGTCGAGGCAACCGGAGTATCCACCGAACGCTACGAGGTTTCCAATTACAGGAACATACCTGGGATCGAGACAAACCGCCTCAGAGGCGGGGCTCTCATCGTGGTCGTTGATGGCGTCGTCGGCCGTGCGGCGAAGCTCTGCGGCATATGTGAAAAACTTGGCCTGGATGGCTGGGAATGGCTCTCAAAACTTGAGCAAAAGAATTCAGAATTCTCCAAGAAAACAGCCAGCTTCATGGAGGAGATAATTGTAGGCCGTCCTGTATTCTCCTTCCCAAACACGGTTGGAGGCTTCAGGCTTAGATATGGCAGGGCTCGGAACACAGGTCTCGCGGCTGTAGGCGTTCACCCTGCCACCATGCGTATTCTCAACAGGTTTCTTACCTCAGGAGTCCAATTAAGAATAGAACTCCCCGGGAAATCGGCAGTAGTCACGCCTGTGGACTCGATAGAACCGGCGGTGGTGAAGCTAAGGGATGGAACGGTCCTCCGTGTGGATACCGATGAAGAAGCTGAGCGACTCTTAGATTCCGTGGACTCCATACTTTCGCTGGGTGATGTTCTCATCAACGCAGGTGACTTTCTCCAGAACAACAAGAATCTCCTGAAGACTGGCTACGATGAGAACCAGTGGCACCATGACCTGAAACGGATTCTCAGGAAGCCGGGTGTAGATACAGCGTCCGAGACTAGTGGGGTGCTTCCTGAGAGATTGAAGGTTTTGATGGAAAACCCATCGATAAAACCCACGCCTGATGAAGCGCTTGACATAACCCGTGCGGGGGTACCTCTTCACCCACGGTACACATACCCTTGGAGTTCAGTGTCCACTGAGGCGCTTCTCCGACTTAGGGAAAACCTCGCGGCTTCCTGGCCCTCCTCAGAGCCGTTTGAAGTAGAACTGGATGAGAAGGACAAGGAAACCTTGGAATACCTTCTTGTCCCACACAGAGTCGTAGACGGTAAAATTCACTTCGAAGAAGTCGCTCCCATCTTAGAGAGATGCCTGGCTCTAGACCATCTGTATGTAGAGAGTGCATCGGAGACGCCTATAGCGATTATACGAAAGCTCTCAGGTGTAGACGTGAGAGAGAAGTCGCCGGTGCACGTGGGCGCGCGTATGGGACGGCCGGAGAAAGCTAGGGAAAGGAAGATGTCACCATACGTGCACGGCTTGTTCCCAGTAGGGAATGAGGGAGGACCTCAAAGAGATATAATTAGGATAGGTAGGGGGCGCAAAACCTCTGTACAGATAGTCAACCGTCACTGCCCCATCTGTGGCTCTCCTTCCTTTGGAGTTAAATGTTCCACCTGTGGGGAGGAGACTTTCATCCAGTGGAGGTGCCCTAGATGCGGAAGGCCGCTAGATGACGAAAGATGCCCCGTCTGCAACGTTGACGCCGTGGGTAGTCACACCACAGACATCGACGTCAGGGCTCTACTAGAGACCGCCTTAAAAAGGGTTGGAGGCCAACTTCCCAAGAGGTTTAAAGGCGTCAAGAGCCTCATGAACAAGAACCGTGTGCCAGAACCCCTTGAGAAGGGACTATTACGGGCTCGGTATGACCTCTCTATGTTCAAGGATGGTACCCTGAGGTACGACATAACAGATGTCCCCCTTACCCACTTTACACCGCATGAGGTAGGGGTTTCAGTTGAGAGGCTGTATGAACTAGGTTACACTCATGATAAGGAGGGAACGCTCCTCAAATCACCTGAGCAGATGCTTGAGCTGAAGGTTCAAGACGTTGTACTCCCGGAGGATTGCGGCGAATACCTTGTAAAGGTGTCAAAATTCCTCGATGATCTACTGACAAAGTTCTACGGACAGGAACCATTCTATAATATCCGTGAACCAGGCGATGTAGTAGGCCAACTCATCCACGGCCTAGCCCCCCACACATCCGCCACGATCATAGGCAGGGTCATAGGATACACAAAGACCCGGGTCTGTTACGCTCACCCGCTTTGGCACGCGGCGAAGAGACGGAACTGCGACGGAGACGAGGACGCCATCATGCTCGGCCTCGACCCCCTTCTTAATTTCTCCCGGGAGTTTCTCCCCACGAAGAGCGGAGGCCTCATGGATGCCCCTCTCTATGTGATACCGATTCTCCATCCAAGCGAGGTGGACAAAGAGGCCCACAACGTGGACGTGATGACCCGTTACCCCCCAGACTTTTATAAACTCTGCAACGAGGAGGCGAGCCCGGCGGTGTACGGAGCCCTCGTCGACACCATTGGGAGAAGGCTTGGTACCGAAGCTCAATTCCAGGGCTTTGAGTATACCAATGAGTGCTCAGACATCAACCAGGGGGCTCACCTAGGAGCCTATAATACCCTCAAGACCATGCTTGAGAAGCTAGAAAGCCAGCTCGACCTATCTGAGAAACTGAGGGCGGTGGATGCTAAGATTGTCGCACAGCGAATCCTCACCAGCCACTTCATGAAGGACATAGTCGGGAACCTGCGGGCTTTCACACGTCAGAGGTTCAGGTGTGTCAAATGCAACCGCAAGTACAGGCGGCCTCCGCTGAAAGGGGTGTGCATAAGGTGCGGGGGTAAAATCTCCATGACCGTCTATAAGGGAGGCATAGTGAAGTACTTGGTACCAGCTTTGGATATGGTGGAGCGATATGGACTAGACAGCTATTATTTCGACAGGCTCATGCTTGTGAAGGATGAGATAGCCTCCCTTTTCCCGGAGGTGGGGGTTAACGAGGAAACTGAGGAGAAACAGATCAGCCTTAAAGATTTCATGAGGACCTGAGTAAACCATCAAAAATTATATCAGGCGTAACACGCTGATCAGCCACCAACAAAATGAGAGTACCCATATGACTATACATGGAGAATGAAGTGGGGAACCCGTTAAAATCGGAGATTTGAATTCTTATTCTCGAGGTGTCAACACCCTCGTCAAAGTTGTTTAAAAGACCGAGCCGCGGGATGTAACCTTGAGAGCCGACTCGTCGACACACCGTGTCTGCGAGGCCCTGGTTGGTGACGAGACAGGCAACGTATATCTAACCCTCTGGGACGAAGACGTAGAAGGCGTGTCCAATGAACAAATACTCCGAATATCCAATGGATACGTTAACCTGTTCAGAGGATCAATGCGTCTCAACTTGGGGCGCTATGACAGCTACGAGGTAAAAGACGAAGTCCCATTCGAAGAGATAAATCTCGATAACAACCTCTCAAACAGGTAGTTCGAACGGGCCACGTATGATCCCCGCCGCGGCAGGGGCAGAGACAGATACGACGGCAGAAGCCGAAGGCGATACTAAATCCCAACATCATGACACGATCTTACTTTCCTCAATATTATACAAGATCTAACCCAGATTCAAACAAAAGGAATGAGAGGAATCTTTTAATAGGCAAACCTTTTTTTCTAGGCTCACCCTGAATTGAACAGGAGAGTTATCAGTGAGCAAGAAGAAAAAAGAGAAAAGTACGACCATGCCGGCGTCCAGTGCAGGGCTGATGAGGTTCTTCCAGGACGAGGCCTATGGTGTGAAGATAAAACCTGAATTTGTGTTAGCGGGGGCCATAACTCTAATCCTGAGTGTGATAGTTGCTCATATCCTATTTCCTTAGGATCGTCATAACCTTCGCAAGGTCCACCGTATTGAAATTCTATAAGCAATTATAGGCGTAGATTGAAGGATTAGTAGGCTCTTTTTGGGTTATGGGGGCTACGGCTCGGTTTGTCTGATGGAAGAGAAGCATCCGAGAGGATTGTGGACTACTACTCATTACTCTTCACGTTTCCCTCCCGAAGATCAATGATCGCTGTTATAATCACCATCTCGACTCTAGGAGGAGTCCTTTCCTTCGATATTGGATCGATGTCAACAGGTATAGTCCATGGTCTACAATATGGTCTCCTCGGACTCGCTTTCCCCCTTTTACTATCCGATTTTTTGATACAGCCCATGTTCAGAGGTGATGTCTTGCTGAACCCAAGGAGGTTCACCATCTTGACATATGTCTCAAGTATCGTCTATACTGTGATAATCATCATCTCATCCGTTATGAGTGCAGTAACTGTACGCTCCGATATTATCCTCAGGGGCATCATGATGGCTGTTGCAATCAACACCTCTCTACGCTATCTGAGTATTAACGTTCTTACAATCGATGATCCATTGAGGAATCTGACATCCATTTTCTTGCAGCCAAGCCTCTGCTTCGCAGCGGCAACTATACTTTTCCCCTTTCAAGGAACTCGAATACTAGGCCTCGGCGTGTTGGCTGTGGCCATTTTGGTTGGAGGAGTGGAGTTATTGTTGAGGGTCTTGGGGAGGTGGAGGAGTAAACACCCAGGGCTGAAGTTAATCCCCCTCCTAAGGGCGTTTGTACTCGCTTGGGCTGAGGAGGTGAACGAGCCCCTTGAGGAACAGATAACATCCCTCGGCGAGATAAGGGATCTAATGGTTGATTCCATAGTCTTCGACGACGTGACAGGAGATTGTATTGCCGCGTTAATAGTACCCTACATTCATCCAGGTCCTTTTAAGAACGTGGGTAGTAGCGATTTGCCCAGCGTGCTGGTGGACAGAATAGGCCAAAGGCTGAGTTGCGAGACTCTTGTAGCTCATGGTATCTCGACTCACGAAAGAGATATGACGCGGAGCAGGGACTCAGAGAGGGTCGCTGATAGCATTCTCTCCTATCTCCGGTGTTCAAGTGACTCCCCCCTTGCCTCGTCCCTTATATGGTCTGAGGGCGATGGAGCCCAAGCGTCATGCCAGCTCTTCGGAGATGTAGCCATCATCACCCTTTCCCTCTCCCCAAAAAACTATGATGACCTTCCAGAGGAGCTAGCCGATAGGATTATGGATGCAGCGATGGGGCTAGGTCTTACCGCCGTAGTCGTGGACTCTCACCACAGCTTATTGCTGGACCGTGAACTCGATGAATACGATGTTGACAGCCTTTACGATGCAGCTACTGCGGCTATGTCTCGTGCAAAGATGATTACAAAATCCGACTTTGCCGTAGGCGTCGCCCGTGTTCTTCCCCGTGAATGGGGGTTGGAAGACGGTATGGGCCCTTGCGGTATCGCCGCAATTGCTGTGCGATTAGAGAACGGCCAGACATCTGCCTACGTTGTTATCGATGGTAACAATATGATGAGCGGGCTTAGGGAGGCCATCGTCGGGGCTGTGAGAGGCCGAGGTATCGACGAAGTCGAGGTCATGACTTCCGACACTCATCTCGTCAACGCAATAGGTGCAACTAGCAGTGGCTATTTCCCCATCGGGGAAAATATGGATAAACAGAAGGTCATTGACTACACCGTAGAAACGGTTGAAAAAGCCGTCTCACGACTTCGAACGAGTAGAGCCCACCATGTAAGGACGAAGATACCTGGGGTGTCCGTGCTCGGTTCAAAGGGATTGCGTGCATTGAGACAAGTGTTAGAATCCGGCTTCAGCCTCTTTAAGACGGCTGGGTTGATAATAGCACCGATCGTATTCTTTTTCGCCGCCATCATAGTCTACCTTTTGTAGGTTACTCCGAACATGAAGAAGTTTATAAGAGGTATGCTAGAGTGTGAAGAGGCAGAGGTGTCTGAGATCACTTCGGGCGTGACTAGAGATTTCGTGATTGTGGGCTTGAAGCCTATTATGAACTATGTCGTTGCCTGCATGACGGTGTTCAATTCAGGTGCCTCCTTAATTCGAGTGAGGGCTCGGGGGCGTCATATAAGTAAGGCTGTTGACGTCGTTGAGATGCTCAGGCGTGTCTTCCTCAGGGACCTTGTGGTTGATAAGATCGATCTTGGGACAGAGGTTCACACAGCACCTAATGGAAGGGAGAAAAGCGTCTCCACTATTGAGATCCAACTTACAAAATCCTTGTCCTGAGACCCAGTTTTTTTAAGGATAGATGACGGAGTTCAGATAAGGGAAGTTAATGAGTTATCCAAACATCGTTGTCACTCCACCTGGACCAAAAGCAGAGAAGATCGTTGAAAGGGACCATGCCTTCGTCTCCCCCTCCTTTGGACGGGCGTATCCCCTCGTCATCAAATCTGGTGATGGCTGCATCATCACTGACGTTGACGGAAATGAGTTCATCGACATGAACGCAGGCTTAGCGGTGCTGAGTGTCGGCCATCGACATCCAAAGGTGATTGCCGCCATCAAGGAACAGGCCGACAAGTTCCTCCACTACTCGTACACCGACTTTTATTATGAGAACTATGTTAACCTGAGTGAGATCCTCCATGACCTGATCCCAGGAGACTTCAAAAAGAAGTTTTACTTCGGAAACAGCGGTGCCGAGTCGGTGGAGGCAGCTATAAAGCTGGCTAGATGGCACTCGAAGAGACCTGGTATAATCGCGTACATAGGCTCCTTCCACGGGAGGACGATGGGCGCAGTCAGCTTGACCGCAAGCAAGCCAGCTCAGAGACGTTATTTCTCCCCCTTGGTTCCCTGTGTTGAGCATGTCTTCTACCCCTACTGCTACCGCTGCCCCTTCAACCTTGAATGCCCCGAATGCGGTTTCCGGTGTGTGAGCTACATAGACGACTACCTGTTCCACAAGTACGTGCCCCCTGAGGAGGTAGCAATGATCATGGCAGAGCCTATCCAGGGTGAGGGAGGCTACATCGTTCCTCCCAAGGGGTACTTCAAGGAGTTAAAAAAGCTATGCGACGAGTACGGTATACTCTTCGCCGTTGACGAGGTTCAGACTGGTATAGGGCGTACTGGAAAATGGTTCGGTATAGAGCATTTTGAAGCGATCCCTGACATCGTATGCATGGCGAAGGGCATTGCAGCAGGCTTACCCTTAGGAGTTACATCAGCTAAAGCAGAACTAATGGATTGGACGCCTGGCAGTCACGCGAGCACCTTCGGCGGCAACCCCCTTGCTACAACTGCTGCAAAGACTGTTATCGAGGTCATCAAGGATGAAGGGATGCTGGAGAACGCAGTAGAGCAGGGCGCCTACATCAAAAAACGGCTCGCCGAGATGATGGGCAACCACCCGATGATGGGGGATGTCCGTGGAGTCGGCTTGATGATAGGCGTAGAACTGGTAAAGGACAAGGAGACCAAGGAACCGGCTAAAAAGGAGGCTGAAGAGGTGATGACACGCTGCTTCAGGAAGGGCGTAGCCTTTGTGACGTGCGGTGTCTCCACTATCAGGATGATGCCGCCACTGCTCATATTACGGGATCTCGTTGACAGCGCCCTCGAGATCTTCGAGGGCTGCCTGAGCGAGGTCGAGATGAAAGCCTGACCTTTTTCTCCCACTATTTTTTCTCAACGATTATCTTAGTGAACATACCGGAGGACACCTGGATCAATCCATCGAAAGGTGGTCTTACATGGCAGTTCTCCACCCTAACTAGAGCTCCAGGTGCGAGGCCTTCAGTTAAACTGACGAGATCCCGCCAAACAGAGACCCTAGCCTCACCCGTGCCATCATCGAGGCGGAAGGAGGCGACTGTTGCAGGCCCCCTAGCTGTCTCCACCTCTCTGACTTCGGGGGGTTCAAGGACCCTGCCCCGGATGAATATGTTACTTTGCCCCTCTCTGAGATCCTGTATTTCGACGAGTTTATCCTCCATACGGGAGGCTTTCACTTTCACATCTTCTGGGTTCACCGTGATGCGGCCACTCTGACCGACGTTCAAACCTACCGCTCCCATACCCATGCGGGTGTAACCGTTATCAACTGTAATTATTGAGTCGACTTCCAGCTCCTTGATTATATCGACATCTCCGTCCCAAAGGCTAAGCCTGATGGTCCCTGTCTCATCCTCCAGCAGAGCAGATGCAACCCTTCCCGTGCTTCCATCCCGCCTCGTGAACTCCCTCTCCACGCTGATCTGGGCGACACGGGCAGCAACGTTAACGCTCCTCATCCCCGTTCTCAAGTCCGCAATCTTTGTCCAGTGGGGTACTGGCTCCACAGGGCGGACCCCTACCTCAAGGACCTCGAAAATGGTCCCCCAGGTGGTGTGCACCTCAATGCTGCCATCATCCCTCAACCTCGCTGAGCCGCCTATGAGCCTCAGCTTAGTACCCACCTCGACATCCCCAAGCTCATCTACACGTTCATTCCACAGTACAAGGTTAATACGGCCTCCTCCTTCCTCAAGGACAAGGCGGGCCACCTTCCCCGGGGTGCCGTCCCGCCTTGTGAATGTGGAAGTGGGGTATCTGTCCGTTACTATGCCAATCAGGTTGACCGTGCCCTGTCGATGGATCTCCCCTGGCGTCTTGTAGAAGCTGTCCACCTGCGGGAAGTTTTCATCGACCGCGTCCAGGGGCTCCATGTACATCCGTCCCCGGCTACCGACGTTTATCTCAACCTCTCCACGTCTTTCCCTGGTGTAGCCATGTAGTATCCTCACAATCTTCCCGGGGGTTATCTTGCTAGCTACGACGTTGTCTGCCTTCTCGTCCCAGAACACTGCAGCCACAGAGCCCGTTGAGTCGCCGATAAGCATTCTGAGGACCTTCCCCTCTCGACCGTCCTGCCGGGAGAATGTGTGGGCGGGAAAGACATGGATGACCCTACATGTTAGGGAGACATCGCTCAGTCCCGAAGTGAGGTCGTTGATTTTTAGTTTGGCCTCGATGCGCTCCCCGGCTCCGTTCAACCCGAGGTTCGACGCGACGAGGTGGGCGGCAGCCTCCTCAGTGAGAAGCCCAGCCGCTTTGGCTCGCTCTTCGTCGATGAGTCTCTCAACGACTTCCCTTGTAAGCTTAGGCTTGAGTGCTAGGATACGCTTGATGATGTCCTCAGGGCTAGACATGACCATCCCTATCTTATCTTTATAGTGACTGATAAAAAGGACGCCCTTAAGTCTCGGGTTCTTCTCTGGTGTTGAAGAGGTACAAGAAACCCAAGCTAAATGTGATAACGGCGAGAATTATGGCTAATTGGTAGAGGAGGTTAAAGAAGTTGTTTAGACTCATCTCGGAAATGATCAGGCCGCGGCTGATATATAAGCTATCGCGTGTCCCCTCGCGCTATTCTGCAGCTTGTTCCGATGACAGGCGCCGCCACTCCGCCATAAGCTGGTTGTAGAACTCGTCTTCCTCGGAGACCTCTTCAAAGGCGTCAAGGGCCTCCGCCAGCCTTTGGCTCAGCAGGTGATAGCACAATCCGGCCTCGCCATCCACAACCCGGAAGTAGAAATCGTTGCAGTCGCAGTACCCCGACATCGGGAGTACCTGATACTCGCTAATCCTCCCGACGACGACCCACACCGTTCGACCCGAGGGCTCAAAGACATAACGTTTAACCCGGCGCTCCTCAACGAGCTTCCATGCCTTGTCGAACCTCTCACCCAAGGCCGACCGGAGTCTATTCCACTGGGCGCGTGTCAGCTCCCTGGATGAGCGTAGCTCGTCACAGACACTCTCCAGTATCCTTCGCTCCTCTGACGCCACCGCTGTTTCCTGCCATATAGTGTATCTTCTCACCTTAACAGGCTTCGTGTAAATCTGAAGGTTGGGTGCCGGGTTTAAAAGATTCGGCACCAGAAGATCCTGTGGGATCCCTTTGATACGTTTGCTTACACCTTGGCCAGCAATGCTCGTGGAAGACGAGGAGAGACTTCTTCTTGCTACCGACTTCCACCTCGGAATAGAGTACGAACTGGCCAAGATGGGCATCAACATCCCATATCAGACCGAGCGCATCCTTGAGGAGCTGCTCGCCCTCGTTCGTGATCATCATCCAGACCGACTTCTACTGCTGGGGGATATCAAGCATGGCGTTCCCATCACATCATTTCAGGAGAAACGAGAGATCCCACTATTCTTCAACGCCCTGCTGGAAGAGGTTGATCAGATAGACGTGGCACGGGGTAACCACGACAGTAACTTACAGAACCTTCTTCCAGAGGGTGTGAACATTCATCCCTCGCGGGGCTTCCTGGTAGGCGAGGGTTTCAAGGTCGCAGTACTCCACGGCCACGCATGGCCCTACCCCCATCTTATGTCAGCAGACCTGATCGTTATGGGCCACAACCACCCTACGGTCAGGCTGAACACGCCGTTGGGTATCCGCATCACAAGGAGGGTATGGATTAGAGGCCAGTCTGATGTGACTAGGCTGGCTAAGGCTCTCCTAGAACGGGTAGGGATGGACCCCGGGGCCGAGGCCATTCAAACGTTTGAACAGCATTTCAAAGTGAAGATAGGTGATCCCCAGATAGTGATCATGCCAACGTTCAACGACCTCATGGGCGGACTCCCCGTCAACGCCGACTCTCCGAAAAGCCTTCTCGGCCCCCTGTTCAGGACCGGTATAGTAGATGTCGGCGACTTCGACGTTTACCTCCTCGATGGCACGTTCCTCGGAAAAGTTGACTTCCTGCGCTCATTAGCCTGATAGGAAGCCTAAGACGGCTGAAAGGCAAGCAGGGCGTGACGAAGTCCTGGGTCAGTCAGTACCCCGTGGCATAGATGACATCTACCCACGTAACCAGTAAGTATCTTTGAGCCCAATAGTTTGGCAAGTCCTGAGGGGCCTTCTCTTGATAAGATTCTAAACAGTGGACGCTGACTAGCCTTTTCAACAAGTTCCCCTATCCTGTCTTCCTTCGCATTCCCGATTGCAGCATACTCGACCTGACTAGCCGCCGAGCAGCATGGGAGCACCCGTCCGTCGGGAGCTATCCCGATATCCCTGAGGACGACTCGACAAGGACCTCCAACTGGACTATTGCCAATCAACCATTCATCCTTGGGGATCTCTGCTGCCCGACCAACGGGAGTGAAGCCCGTTTCAACGGCAAGGGCCGACACGGGTACCTTTGGTTCCCTTTCTCCAACGATGTGAATGCCCTCGTCACCAAGTCGTCTTACTATCACCTGAACCCTGAGGGTGCTGGATTTTGCCATAGCGCACATGATGACCACCTTCAGTCCCAGGCGCCTCGCAGCCCAGTAGCAGTTGCTGACCTTTCTGAACGGTATGTGTCGCTGGTGAAAGTCGTCGGCGCTGATGTTGATGGCGTCGAGCCCGACATCCACAAGCTCCCCTAAGCGTGCTACCGCTCCCTCCTCTGTCTCAGCCCAGAAGCAGTTGGTCACACACTCTGTTTGAAAACCTCTCTTCGAGGCGAAGTCGACGACGCTTACAAGCATCTCAGGTAAAAGAAATGGCTCGCCACCTGTGAAGCTGATCCACTTGACGGACGGAATCTCCTTGATCTGGTCAATGTAGTCAAGTGCTTCATCCAACTCCATGTGAGCCCTTCGGTCTGGCCCTGAGCTGAACCAGCAGTGGCTGCACTCGATGTTGCACTGCTCGGTAAGGAGAAGCCCTACCCTGAAGGTATCCAACAATTCCCTGATTTTCCGCTCCCGATCATCTGATAAAGCTACAAATCAACAACCGTGGTTTTTAAAGGAGTTTCATTTAGGCGTTCCTAAACTTTCGCAAGGGTCACCCTGATAACCTCGTTAGCCTGGTAGAACCCATCCTCAACAACGTTCCTCTGCCTGAGAAGCTTCGTCCTGAGAAATTCGAATTCTGGAGAGCTGTGAAGAGTCATCTCTGCGAGCTTCAGTATCTCCTGAATGCGCGGGAACGGTTCGGTTCCGAAGGTATCCATGGTCATCTGCTCGGTCACCCCGGCGTTGGAGTGGGAAACGGGGTTGATGTGTCTGGACACCCACATAAGGCAGCTGTTCAACTCCTCCAGCACCTCGTCAGAGACCCCCTTCTCAATAGACTGTCTCACGGCCTTCTCCAGCTTCTCCGCCATATCCCTGAACTCTTTAGCTCGCTGGATGACGGGGTACAGGTTGAAGAAGGCTTTGACCTTGTCCGCTTTTGCCTGCAGGTCCTCCAGTACTTTGACCATGTGGTCGGCGTAGGCGACGAAATTCATCGGTAAGACCGGGCAGTTGGTCATTCTGAAGATGTAGTTGAGTTCCACTCTGACATCAGTGGCGAGGATGTCTATGTCACCGTGGTTCATAGTAGCGTAAGGTGTGTGCCACCACCAGCCGCCGCCGGAGTAGTTCACGAAGGGGTCGTAGAGTTCCTTGGGACGGGAAGAGGTCACGCTTGCGTGGGGCAATCCTGTTCCCCAGAAGCTGCTATCTCCTGCCCTAGTAGGCCACCTGAAGCTGTTGACCTCGATGCCTGTCGCCGCCTTTATGCTGTCGACGGCTGCCTCCTGTACCTCTCCAATAGGTGCGGCTCTGAAGGTGGTTGCCCCCTCAGCGCCAGGCGAATCGATGTTGTAGAACCCAACACACCGGTATCGAAGCTCGTGCCAGAAGGCGTCGTTGTACCATGTCGAGCCTGCGTAGCGACCTATCTCGTGGCCGGTCCAGAAGGCGAATCTGATACTCCTTCCCAGTTTTTCACGGTGTTTGTTGAGGATGCGGGCGAGTTCTAGCACTGCTACGTCGCCGGATGCATTATCTGTAACTCCTGGGGAGAAAGGCGGGGTGTCGATGTGTCCGTTAACTAGCAGAAACCTGTCCGGGTCCTTGGCTCCCTTGATCTCGGCGACGAGTAGGGGCAGGGTCTTCCAACCGGTCTCCACGATTGAGGTGATCTGTGCTCTCATGCCACCCTGCTTAGCTAGCTTTCTGAGTAACGCTCCTTCCTTGTTGGAGACATGGATGATGGCTGGAATCCGCTGTATAAGGTGCACGTTGTCACTGGTGGGGTTCCCTGAGACGGAGAAATCAGCCCGTTGGTGGACAACCGTAGGCTTGAAGCTGTCCTGTTCGATGACGATAAGGGCTTTCACATCCATCTCCTGTAGCTTCAGTAGCAGGTCTTTTCTTAGCCCCATCCAGTCGCCTGAGGTCTGCTGGTCTACAAGGATTATCTTGTCTCGGCACTCCGCGGTACCGACTTCCTCGGGAGGGATGTAGATCACGTCGCCTTCTACACCCTCGGTACCGGTCGTCCCCACCTGACGGTAGGGTGTACACTGGACTTCCTGCTCATAGGGCCTTAGGATTACTAGCTTTGCGTACTTCGGGTTAGAGATATAAGCCTCGAAATGGAGGACATCGGGTGTGAGACCATACTCCTTCAGCTTACTCTTCAGGAACTGAACTGCCTTTTTTTCCTGCACGCTCCCGGATGGAAGGGGAGTGTACTTCATGAAGGCTTTCCAGTTCTCAAGCATGATCTCCCTTGAGATCTCCCCCTCTATCTCTGCGAGGAGCTGCCTGTCCTTGTCTGTGAGCCAGATCATAAACCTTCAGTAGAAGCGTAGGGGAATGGGGGTTTAATATTTTCGAGTGGTGGGGTCGCCCGGATTCGAACCGGGGATCTCGCGGACCCGAGCCGCGAATCTTAGACCAAGCTGGACCACGACCCCGTAGGCAGTTTGATCTCGACAGGATCAGAGCTTAAAAATGATCTGGGCTAGCTCTCCAGAATCTCTCCTTGGATGGTCATGTTAAGGACAACCTCTGCGATGTCGGAGCCATACTCTGCTGTGCGTAGAATACTCTCGATGATAAGCCTTAACGCCGGCACGTCCTCTGGCGATGCGTTCTTGATAATCTTCTGGATAGCTCCAGCCTCCATGCTTCTTGTTTCCTCCGCCATCTCCATCACCCTATCTGCGGCTGCGTAATTGCCGTCGAAAAGGGCTTCGACCGCGTGCTCGAACACCATGACCGCAGAATCACTAACTTTTCTCAGCTCGTTTAAGATCTCCTCATTCATATGAGACATGGTGAGAGTGAGGCTGTTCCTGGCTATGTTTACAGCGTGGTC